>JAAZHF010000322.1 GCA_012510865.1 Gammaproteobacteria bacterium | reverse complement strand
GGGCGTCGATCTGCGGCTCGCGCACGACCTCGGCCTCGACGGCCTCGCTGCCCAGGCCCTTGAGGGCGTCGAAGCCGGTCGCCGTGGTGTCAGGGGTGACGTCGGTCATGACTTACTGGCTCCGGATGTTCTTCGAGTTCAGCGACTTGAAGTCGATGACCTCGGGCGATTGGGCTTCGTGCGGATGGTTGGCCGAGGCGTAGACGCGCAGGTGCGTCATCTGCCGGCGCGCCAGCGGGCTTTCCTTCGGCAGCATGCGCTCGACGGCCTTCTGCAGGACGCGCTCGGGGAAGCGGCCTTCCAGCTGCTTGCCGGCGGTGATCTGCTTGATGCCGCCCGGGTGGCCGGTGTGGCGGTAATAGATCTTGTCGGTCAGCTTGTTGCCGGTGAACTTCACCTTGTCGGCGTTGATCACGACGACATGGTCGCCGCAGTCGACGTGCGGGGTGTAGTCGGGGCGGTGCTTGCCGCGAAGACGCATGGCGATGAACGAGGCGAGGCGGCCGACGACGGCTCCCTCGGCGTCGATCACGATCCACTTCTTCTCGACATCCGCGGGCTTCAGCGAAGCCGTGGTGCTTTTCAGCATGGTTCAGATCCTGTCAGGCGCGGCGCCCAACGGGGGCGGTCACACGGAAGGCGCGCTGATAGACGACCGCGCGTCGTCCGTCAATGCGGCCTATGCGCTGCATATCCGGCTAGACGACTGAAAACACGTTGGTTTTCCAATGCGGTAATAAAATACCGCATCATTCCGTCACAGCAGGCGGCCGCCCAGACCCGAACTGAACAGTCTCGGCTGCGAACGCAGCACCAGCCACAGGTTCCAGGTCGCCAGCGCCAGCACCACCGCCGCCCCCGCCTGGTGCAGGGCGCCCAGCACCAGCGGCACCGCGTGCATCAGGGTGGCGACGCCCAGCGCGGCCTGCAGCCACACCGCTCCGGCGAGGATGAAGGCCGCCGCCCCGAGCCCTTCGGACAGGCGCTTGCGCCACGCCTGCACCGCATAGACGGTCACGCCGATCGCCAGCGCATAGGCGCCCAGCCGGTGGACGAACTGGACCAGGGCCTGATCGTGCAGAAAGGCGACCGCGCCCAGCCGCCAGTCGACCGGCGCCAGCCACTGGCCGTTCATCAACGGCCAGTCGGTGTAGATGAAGCCGGCCTTGGAGCCGGCCACCAGCCCGCCCAGCAGGCACTGGACGAAGACCAGCGCCAGCAGGGCCGCCGCCCCCCTCGCCCACCCCACCGGCGAGCGCGTCGGGTCCGGCCCGCGCAGGGCTTCCAGTCCGGTCCACACCAGTCCGGACAGGATCAGCAGGGCCAGGCCCAGGTGGGTCGTCAGCCGCTCGGGAGCCACGTCGACCCGCTCGGACAGGCCCGAGGTCACCATCCACCAGCCGATCAGCCCCTGCAGGGCGCCCAGGCCCAGCAGCACCGCGCAGCGCCAGACCAGCCGCCGCGGCAGCCGGCGCAGGACCAGCAGGATCACGAAGGGCGCGGCGAAGGCCAGGCCGATGACCCGGCCCAGCAGCCGGTGGATCCATTCCCACCAGAAGATCGTCTTGAACCCTTCCAGCGTCATGCCGGCGTTGACCTCGGCGTACTGCGGGATCTGCCGGTACAGGGCGAAGGCCTCCTGCCAGTCGGCGTCCGACATCGGCGGCAGGGCGCCCATGATCGGCTTCCACTCGGTGATCGACAGGCCCGAACCGGTCAGGCGGGTGACGCCGCCCACCACGATCATGGCGAAGACCAGGGCGGCCACGGCGAACAGCCAGATGGCGGCGGGGGTGGAGCGTTCGGGATCGGAAAAACGGTGCATTCGACGACTGCCGTCTGGCCGGATACTGTGCCGCGCGACGGCGGGTTGCAGGCTACATGCCCCAACTGGGCCCTTGAGGGCCAGCCGCAAGGCTGCAAAATCCCCGCGTCATATCAGGCGGATCACGAAAGAGGCCCCGGGTGGAAGGCGTCAACATCGCAACGGCCGTGATCGGCGCCGCC
>JAAZHF010000321.1 GCA_012510865.1 Gammaproteobacteria bacterium | reverse complement strand
GTCGATCCGTGGCTGGCGCGGGTCAAGCGCTACAGCCCGCGCCAGAAGCTGGACCGCCTGCACGTGGAGCCGGTGTCGCAGGCCAGCGCCGAGCAGCGAAAGGGCCGCTGCGGGCGCATTGCGCCAGGGACCTGCATCCGCCTGTATTCGGAAGCCGACTACCTGTCCCGGCCGCCGTACACCGACCCGGAGATCCGCCGCGCGGCGCTGGCCGGGGTGATCCTGCGCATGCTGGCGCTCGGCCTCGGGGCGATCGAGGACTTCCCGTTCCTGGAGCCGCCCGACGCGCGCGCGATCGCCGACGGCTGGCAGCAGCTTGCCGAGCTGGGCGCGGTCGACGCGGCGCGCAGGCTCACCGCGCACGGCAGGCTGATGGCGCGGCTCCCGGTGGACGTCAAGCTGGCGCGCATGCTGGTGGCCGCGAACGACCAGGGCTGCCTGCGCGAGATGCTGGTGATCGCGGGCTTCCTCGGCATCCAGGATCCGCGCGAGCGTCCCGCCGACCAGCGCGGCGCCGCCGACGCCGCGCACGCCGCCTTCCGCGATCCGAAGTCGGAGTTCGTGGCCATCCTGAAGCTGTGGGAAGCCCATCGCCTGGCGCACCAGGAGCTGACCCAGTCGCAGCTGCGCAAGTGGTGCGAGCGGCATTTCCTCGGCTTCCTGCGCATGCGCGAATGGCGCGAGCTGCACCGCCAGCTCAAGCTGCAGTGCGAAGAGCTGGGCTGGAGCGAGGAGGATCGCGCGGGCGACCTCCTCTTCGGCGAAGCGGCCGGCAACGAGGCCGCCGCGCGCGATCTCTACCGGCGGCTGCACGTCGCGCTCCTGGCCGGGCTTCCGACCCAGGTGGGCCATGCGCTGCCCGAGCGCGACCGGCGCCGGCAGGTCACCTACGAGGGCCCGCGCGGGCGGCGCTTCCAGCTGTTCCCGGGATCGACCCTGGCCTCGCGGCCGCCGCCGTGGCTGCTCACGGCCACCCTGCTCGACACCGAGAAGGTCTGGGCGATGACCAATGCCGCGATCGAACCGGAGTGGGTCGAGGCCGGGCTGCCGCACCTGCTGTCCCGGCGCCACTTCGATCCGCGCTGGTCGCGGAAGCAGGGCCGGGTGGTCGGCAGCGAGCAGGTCTCGCTGTTCGGCCTGGTGCTGGCGGCGGCCCGACCGTTCCACTACGGCGCGCGCTATCCGGAGGAGGCCCGCGAGCTGTTCCTGCGCGACGGCCTGGTCGCCGGCGAGATCAACCTGCGCGCCGACTTCGTGGCCCGCAACCGCCGCGCGCTGGCGTCGGCGGAGGAGGAGGAGGCGAAGCAGCGCCGCACCGGCCTGGTCGTGGACGAGGACTGGATGCTGCGCTGGTACCGCGACCGCATTCCCCCGGACGTCATCAGCGCGCAGGCGCTGGACGCCTGGCATGCGAGGCTCGGGAAAGAACAGCGGCGCGCGCTGCAGTGGACGCGGGAGGACCTCCTGGTCGCCGACGGCAGCGACGCCGAGCGCTTCCCGGCGTACATCCCGCTGGGCGACGCGCGCCTTGCCGTGCACTACCGATTCGAGCCCGGCGCGGTCGACGATGGAATGACGGTCGTCGTGCCGCTGCACCTGCTCAATGCCCTCGACGCGCCGCGCCTGGGCTGGCTGGCGCCGGGCTTCGTGCAGGAGAAGGCCACGGCCCTGCTGCGCGGGCTCCCCAAGGCGCTGCGCCGCAACTTCGTTCCCGCGCCCGATTTCGCGCGCGCCTTCGCCGAGGCGCACGGCGGCGCGGACGCCGCCACCGACAGCATCACCGGCGCGCTGGCGCGCTTCCTGAAGCGCCTGACCGGCGTCGACGTGGCGGCCACGGACTTCGACGAGGCCGCTCTGGAACCGCACCTGCGCGCCAACCTGCGACTGCTCGACGCCGACGGCCGGCGCGTGCTGGCCGAGTCGCGCGACCTGGATTCGCTCCGGGACCGCTTCGGCGCGCGCGCGGCCGATGCCTTCGCCGCGCATGCGTCCGCGGGGCTGGCGCGCGAGGCGCTGCTCGCGTTCCCCGCGTCCCCGATCCCGGTGTCGGTCCCCGGCGCCGGCGGCGTGCCCGCGTACCCGGCGCTGCAGGACGACGGCGACAGCGCGTCGCTCGAGGTCCACGCCGACCGCGCCGAAGCCGTGCGCCGCCATCCCGGCGGCGTCCGCCGCCTGCTTGCGCTGGCGCTCGCCGAGCGGATGCGCCAAGCGCGCCGGCAACTGCCGGTGCAGCCGAAGACGGCGCTGCTGTACGCGGCCATCGAATCCGCCGCGCCGCGCGACCGCGGCGACGGCCGCCACGGCGACATCCTGCGCGAGGACCTCGTGGACGGCGCCTTCGCCGCCCTGGTCGCCGACGGCCTGGGCGACATCCGCGATGCCGGCGCCGTCGCCGCGCGCAGCGAGGCGGTCGCCAGGGGGCTGTTCCCCGAGGCCATGCGCCGCCTGCAGCAGGCCGAGGTCATCCTGGGCCTGGTCGCCGACGTGCGCGCGAGGCTGGAGGAGCCGCTGGTGGGCTGGGCGCGCGCCAACCTGGACGACATGCGCGCCCACCTCGACGCGCTCGCGCACCCCGGGTTCCTGCGCGAGGTCCCGGCCGCGGCGCTGGACGGGTACCCGCGCTTCCTGAAGGCGCTGGCGATCCGGGCCGAGCGCGCGCTGCGCGATCCCCGGCGCGACCAGCAGCGGATGCTCGACATCCGGCCCCTGCAGCAGGCCCTGGACGCGGCGGTCGAGCAGCGGCGCCGCGATCCCGCGGCCTGGCAGGCGCTGCGCTGGGAACTCGAGGAAGCGCGCGTGTCCGTGTTCGCGCAGGAGCTCGCTGCACGGGGCGGCACGACGCCGAAGAAGCTGGCCCGGCGGCTCCGGGAGTTCGCCGGGGACCGAGGCGGCCGAGCCGGCGCCGGGCCTACTTGATGCGCTCGACCTTCGCCCGCGTGTTGTAGCCCTCGATCGCCATGTACCAGGCGTTGCCGACCAGGCTCGGCGAGATCTTCACCTCCGGGCCGTCGCGCCGCGCGCCGACCAGGCTGGCGGCGTCGACCTGGCGCCAGACCTGGCCGTTGTCGAGGGTGTACTCGCGGCCGCGCGCGAAGCCGCGGAACTCGCCCACGATCCGCCCGACCACCGGCTCGCTCGAGCCGAAGCTGAAGAACCCGCGGTTCTCGTCCTCGACCTGCCTGCGCGCGCTCTCCGCGGCCTTGCCCGTCTCGGCGTCGATGGTCCTTCCGAGCCAGGCGTTGAGGCTGGCCAGTTCGTCGGCGCTGAGCTTGTGCAGGCCGGCCGCCCGGAACTCGTCGGCGCTCATCTGCGCTTCGATCGGCTGCTGGGCGGCAACGGGGACGGCGGCGAAAAGCAGGGCGGCAAGGAGGATGCTGCGTACCGGCATGGCGTCTGTTCCCGATGGCGAGGTCCGGCTAGTGTAGTCGGTCCCGATGCGTGGACTGGGACCCGAGTGGCCGACACCGTGGACATCGAATCGCTGCTGGCGCTGCCCGCGCTGGCCGCGCTGCCGCGACGGGCGGCGGACCTGCTCCGCGCCGCCGCGAAGGACGGGCCGGCGGCCTGCGTCGACCCCCGCGGGGTGCTGGAGGACACGCTCGAGGCGCTGGCCCTGCTCGATGCCGACGGCGAGGTGATGGTGGCCGCCATCCTGCACGTGGTCCCGGACTGGGCGCGCCGGGACGCGGCCGCCCGTTCCACGCCCGGCTCCGCGCTGCCGGCCCTGCTGGAAGGGCAGGCCGCCGCCAACCAGGTCTGGGCGCTGCACGCCGAGCAGGCGCCCGGCCGCGGCCACGAGGGCCTGCGCCGGCTGCTGCTGGCCATCGTCCGCGACCTGCGCGTGGTCTCGATCCTGCTGGCCCGCCAGCTCGCGCGGATGCGTGCCGCGGACGCGCTCCCGTCCGACGAGCGCCTCGCGCTGGCGCGCCTCACCCGCGACATCCACGCACCGCTGGCCAACCGCCTCGGCATCTGGCAGCTCAAGTGGGAGCTCGAGGACCTCGCCTTCCGCCACCTCGAGCCCGCGACCTACCGCCGCATCGCCAAGCTGCTGGACGACAAGCGGGCCGGCCGCGAGCGGTATATCGCGGAGGTCACCCGCGTCCTGGCCGACGCGCTTGCCGGTGCCGGCATCGAGGGCGCGGACATCGCCGGGCGCCCCAAGCACATCTACAGCATCTGGAAGAAGATGCAGAAGAAGGACGTGCCGATCGGCGAGCTCTACGACCTGCGCGCGGTGCGCGTGCTGGTGGACGACGTGCAGGCCTGCTACGCGGCGCTGGGCGTGGTGCATGCGCTGTGGACGCCCGTCCCCGGGGAGTTCGACGACTACATCGCGCGGCCCAAGAACAACGACTACCGCTCGCTGCATACCGCCGTGGTCGGCCCCGGCGGCAAGACCCTGGAAGTGCAGATCCGCACGCGCGAGATGCACGAGCAGGCCGAGCGCGGCGTCGCCGCGCACTGGCGCTACAAGGAGACCGGCGGATCGCAGCGCTCGGCCGCGGGCGAGGCGGCGGTGAACCGCTAGATCGAGTGGATGCGCAACCTGCTCGACGCCACCGCGGAGACCGGCGACGGCGCGCTGGCGGGCGCCTTCGCCACCGAGCTGGTCGAGGACCGCATCTACGCGCTGACGCCCCGCGGCGAGGTCATCGACCTGCCCCGCGGCGCGACGCCGCTGGACTTCGCCTACCGCGTGCACACCGAGGTCGGGCACCGCTGCCGCGGCGCCAAGGTCGACGGCCGCATCGTGCCGCTGGACCACGTCCTGCGCAGCGGCGACCGCGTCGAGATCCTCACCGGGAAGGTCGCCGAGCCGCGGCGCGACTGGCTGCTGGCGACCAACGGCTACCTGGCCAGCGCGCGCTCGCGCGAGAAGGTGCGCGCGTGGTTCCACCGGCTCGACCGCGCGCGCAACCTGCAGGACGGCCGCGAACTGCTGGAGCGCGAGCTCAAGCGGGTCGGGCTGGCACAGGCCGACCTCGCGCCGGTGCTGCGCCGCTTCAACGTCGACGGCGTCGACGAGCTGCACGTGCACGTCGCGCTCGGCGACGTGGGCCCGCACCAGGTGGCGCGCGCGCTGGCCGAGCACGAGCGCGCCCAGCGCGAAGCCGAGGCCGCGCCCGACGACGGCCTGATCGCGGTCCGCGCCCCCAGGCGCGTGCGCCGCGCGGGCGGCCACGACTTCACCGTGGTGGGCGTGGACAACCTGCTGGTGCAGATCGCGCGCTGCTGCCATCCGCTCCCGGGCGAGGAGATCGCCGGCTACCTGACGCGCGCCCGCGGCGTGAGCGTCCACCGCGCCGACTGCGCGGCCTTCTCGCGGCTGGCCGCGCGCGAGCCGCAGCGCGTGCTGCCGGTGGAGTGGGGCGCGGGCGGGGGCGGCCACGAAGCGGCCGTCATCCTCGACGCGGTCGATCGCAAGCACCTGCTGAAGGACGTCACCAACCTGATCGCGCAGGAGGACGCGCACGTGCTCTCGATCGACGGCGGTGCTTCCGGCGGGGCCGGGCGCGGGCAGCTGCGGCTGTCGCTGCGGGTGGCCGACTTCGGCCAGCTGTCGCGGCTGCTGGGCCGGCTCGAGTCGCTGCCCGGGGTGGAGCGCGCGCGCCGCGCATGAGCCGCCACGTTCATCCGCGCCGGCTTATGCTGCCGGCGTGAACGCCCGCAGGCACGTCGACCGCTTGCCCGCGCCGCCCGGCCCCGCCGCCATCGCGCGCTGGCTTGCGGCCCTGTCGGCGCGCCTGGGCGTCGCGCGGCACTGGCGCTGGTGGCTGATCGGTTCGATGCTGGCGGTCGTGCTGCTCGCGGTGCTGCGCGAGCCGATCGGCGCGTGGCTGTGGCCGCAGACGCGCGCGCAGGCGCTGCGACAGGATGCGGAGGACGCGCTTGCACGCGGCGTGCTGACCGCTCCCGACGGCCGCGGTGCGCGCGAGCTGTTCGAGGCCGCGATCGCGATGGATCCGGACCGCCCGGAGGCGCGGCAGGGCCTGGCCCGCGTCGCACTGGCCGCGCTCGACCAGGCGCGGGGCGCCCTGGCGCAGGACCGCTTCGACGAGGCCCATCGGCTGCTGGATCTCGCGCGCACGCTGTCGGTCCCACGCGCCGAGGCCGATGCGCTGGCCGAGGCCCTGCGCCAGCGCGAGGCCGGCCTGGCCGGCATCGACGACCTGTACGACCGCGCCGGACGCGCGCACGCGGCGGGCCGGCTGGACGGCGCTGACGACGCGGCGCTGCCCCTGTACGCGCGGGTCCTGGCGCTGGAGCCGGGGCACGCCGGTGCGCTGCGCGGGCGCGAGGACGCGCTCGCGGAGCTGCTCGCGCAGGCCAGCGAGGCGCTGCGCGCGGGCGACCTCGAGGACGCGGTCCGCCTGGTGGCGACCGTGCGCGCCTATGACGCCGGGCACGTCGACCTGCCGGACACGCTGGCGCGGCTGATGGAGGAGTCGCGCCTGGGTGGCGACGACCTCGCGCGCCTGCTGGCCCGGGACGGATCCGTCGCCGACGCGGCCGAGGATCGCGGAGCAGGCCTGCAGGCCGCGGCGCTGGACCCGGAGCAGCGGGCGGCGCGGGTGGCCGCCCTGCTGGCCGAAGCGCGCAGCGTCGAAGCCGCCGGCGATCCCTTCGGGTCGTCCGCGGACAGCGCCGCGCTGAAGGTCGCGGCCGCGCTCGCGCTCGACCCGTCGGCCCGGGACGCGGCCGCGGCCGCGGCGCGGCTGCTGCCCGCGGCGCGCGAATGCCATGCCTCGGCGCTGACCGGGAACCGCCTTGCCCGCGCCGCGGCCTGCCTCGATGCCCGCGCCGCGCTCGGCGACGACGCGGGCGAGGTGGCGGCGGCGCGGCGCCAGCTCGCCGAGCGCTGGCTCGCCGTGGGCGACGAACGCCTCGGCGCCGGGGACGTGGGCGGCGCGCGCGGCGCGCTAGCGGGTGCCCGCGTTGCCGACCCCGGAGTGCCCGGGCTGGCGGCCTTCGAGCAGCGCGTGCGCGCGGCGGCGGCCGCGCTGCGCTTCGACTGAGGCGGATCAGGCCATGAAGACGCGGCGCACGGTTTCGCGCGCGGCGTCCGCGGAAAAATGGCGCGCGACGTTTTCGAGCCCGGCGGCCGACAGGCGCTCCCACAGGCCGCGGTCCACGTAGCCGCGCACCACCGCGTCCGCGAATGCCGCCGCGTCGTCGGCGAGCAGCGCATCCCGGCCATCGACCAGGTGCATGCCTTCGGCGGCGCAGCCGGTCGCGACCACCGGCTGCCCATGGGCCATGCTGAGGTTGACCTTGCCCTTCACCCCGGCGCCGAAGCGCAGCGGCGCCACCGCCAGCCGGCAGCCCTCCATGTAGGGCGTGATGTCGGGCACGTGGCCGTGCACGGTCACGCCGGGTGCCTCGCCGAGGCGGGCAACCTCCGGCGGGACGTCGCCGCCGATGCAGTGGAAGCGCACCCCCGGCAGCCGCTCGCGCACCAGCGGCAGGATCTCGTCGACGAACCACTGCACCCCGTCGCCGTTGGGCGGGTGCCGGAAGCCACCGACGAACACCAGGCCGCTGCGCTGGTCGAAGGGCAGCCCGGGCCCGGCGACGCGGTGCAGGTTGGACAGCACTTCGACGCGGGCGTCCGGTGCGTCCTTCGCCAGCACCCCGCGCTCGACCTCGCTGACCACGAGCGTGGTGTCGGCCGCGGCGATCACCGCCAGCTCGCGGCGCCGGGTGCGCGCCGCGGCCCTGGCGAGCGCCGCGTCGCCGGTGACCCCGGCGGTGCGCGCCTCGCGCAGGTAGTGCAGGTCGATGCTGTCGAACACCACCCGGGCCTGCGGCGCGTGCCGACGCAGCAGCGGCAGGAACTCGCTGGCGACGTAGTGGCGGCACACCATCACCGCATCGAAGCGCGCGCCGTGCTCGGCCAGCCAGGCGGGAGCGCGCGCGGCGTGCGGCGCGCACCAGGCTTCGACGCCCATCTGCCGCAGGTCCCGGGTATAGCGGCCGTCGTGGCGGCGGTTGGCGGGCAGGAACACCACGTGCGCGCCTTCCTCCCGCAGCAGCCGCATCAGGTTGACCAGTCGCAGCGAGCCCGAGTCGCGGTCGGGCTGCGGCGTCAGTGCGTCGATCACCAGCACCTGGCGCCGGCCGCGGTGGAGCATCGCCGGCGTCGGCTCCCGGCGTTCGCCGTGGCCGGCGATGGCATCGCCGCGGTGCGCGAGGAACACGGCCTGGTTGCGCAGCTGCGCGGCCTTGGCGCCGCCCGAGGTGTCGGTGCCCGAGGTGGCGCCCTCGTCGTGCACCACGCGCGCGGCCGGCTGGTAGAGCACGCGCAGGCCGGCGTCGCGCACCGCGAAGGCGAGGTCGGTGTCCTCGTAGTAGGCCGGGGCGTAGCGGGC
>JAAZHF010000320.1 GCA_012510865.1 Gammaproteobacteria bacterium | reverse complement strand
GACGAGGATGGGCGCCGCCGCCCGCGACGGCCCTGGCTTCTACGTGGGGGACGCGGGAGTCAGTGGGTGAGTGCCTGGTACATCCAGGACAGGCGGTCCTTTGCGACGAGCTTCTCGCGCTTCATGCGCGTCAGCTTGGTGTCGTCGATAGGCAGCACGCCGAGCTCCGCGTCGAGGACCTTCTTGTCGAGTTCCTTGTGGTGGTGGTAGAGCTGCCGGAACTCGGGGTTGTCCTTGAACAGCGCGTCGAGTTCCGCCTGGGGTTGCCCTTCGAACATGTAGACCTCCTTCAGCCGGGGCCCGCGCATGCATCGGGCGCGGGCATGCAAAAACGCCCCGGGGCCTTGCGGCACGGGGCGCATCGTGGTGAAGGGACGGCGAAGGCCCGGGGCATCCCCCCTCGGGAGCCTCCGCGGGGGCTGGTTGCCCGCGGCGACGTTCCCGTTGGAGTCGCTGGTTGCCGTCACGATGTCGTCCCTTCAGGGGGCGGCCCTCCGAAGGTGGATCCGCCCTTGGGACCGACCCTACTCCTCCCCGCAGGGGCCGGCAAGGGCCGGCCGGGGGACCCGCGCGGGGCGGCCCCAAGGGCCCCGAAACGGGCCGGGCGGGCCGGATTGCGCGCTGGCCGGATCAGTCCTCCAGGGACTTCAGGAGCTCGGCTTCCTGGCGCTTGAGCTCGGCCTCGCGCTCCCGCGCGGCCTTCAGCCGGGCGGCCTGGGCCCTGGCGACATCGTCGAGCACGCCCTCCGCGCGCTGGCGGGCGCCGGACTCGATCTCGGCCTCCAGGCGCAGGCGCTCGGCCTCCTCGGCCTGGATCCGGGCCTGGATCCGGAGGCGCTCGGCCTCGGCCCGGGCCCGGGCCGCGTCCTGGCGGCTGGCCTCGACCAGCAGGTCGCTGCGCTCGCGCTCCAGGCGGTCGATCTCCCGCTGCGCGAGGGCGGTGTCCGCGGCGATCTCCGCCGTGGCCAGCCGCCACTCGGCGACCTGGCGGGCATCCGCCCGCGCCTGGGCGCCGCGCGCGGCGGCGAGGGCCTCCAGGGCCTGGCGCGCGCGCAGCCGCTCGTAGGCGGCAAGGCCGCCGCGCTCGGGATCGGCCTCGAGGGCGCGGAAGCGGGCCTCGAGCGCCGCACTGCCGTCGTCCGCGGCACGCGGCGACTGCGCCTGCGCGATCCCGGGAAGGAGGAGGAGGGCCAGCGCGGCGGCGGACAGGCGGCCGATCACGGCTGGTCCTCCAGGCCAAGGCGCTGCCGCAGCGTGGCCACTTCGGCGCGGCGCTGGGCCAGCGTGGCCTCCGCCTGCGCCTGGGCGCTGCGCGCGCCCGCGAGCTCGGCCGATGCCTCGGCCAGCACCGCCAGGGCCCGCGCGTCGCGCTCCTTGCCGTCGGACATCGCCGCCTGGGCGCGGCTCAGCGCGGTGCGCGCCCGCTCCAGGTCCTGCGGCGCGTACTGCAGCGCATCCGCCGCGTCCGCCCTGGCCACCGCGTCCCGTGCGGCCGCCAGTTCGGCGGTCGGCGGCGGCAGGCTGGCGCAGCCGGCCAGCGCCAGTGCAAGAACGAGACCTGCGCCGTGCAGGGGTCTCCGGAATTGTGCGAAGCTTGTGCGCATAGGGGGCCGTCGCGGATTGGGGAACGCCCGGCCATTGTCAACAGCATCCGCCCGGACCGCAATCGCCGGCGCGCCGCGACAGGGGAATCCCGCGAAATGGACATCGGCTACTTCCTGAAGCTGATGACGGAGAAGAACGCCTCCGACATGTTCCTGACCACCGGCGCGCCGGTGTACATCAAGGTCGAAGGCAAGCTCTACCCGCTCGGCAACACCGGCCTGCCGCCCGGCATGGTCAAGAAGATCGCGTATTCGCTGATGGACGAAGGCCAGGTGCCCCAGTTCGAGCGCGACCTGGAGCTGAACATGGCGCTGTCCCTGCAGGACTCGGGGCGCTTCCGCGTCAACGTGTTCAAGCAGCGCGGCGAGGTCGGCATGGTGATCCGCGCCATCCGCAGCGTGATTCCCTCGATCGAGGAGCTGCAGCTGCCGCAGGTGCTCAAGGACATCATCATGGCCCCGCGCGGGCTGGTGCTGATCGT
>JAAZHF010000319.1 GCA_012510865.1 Gammaproteobacteria bacterium | reverse complement strand
CCCGGTCAGTGTCGACACCTGGCGTCCGGAAGTGATGCGCGCCGCGGTCGCCGCGGGCGCCGGCATGATCAACGACCTCCGCGCGCTGCGCGCCGACGGCGCGCTCGACGCGGCGGCCGGGCTGGGTGTCCCCGTGGTGCTGATGCACATGCTCGGCGAGCCGCGCACCATGCAGGACGAGCCCCGGTACGAGGACGTGGTGGCCGAGGTGAAACGCTTCCTGGCCGAGCGCATCTTCGCCGCCGAGATGGCCGGCATCGCGCGCGGACGGATCGTCGCCGACCCCGGCTTCGGCTTCGGCAAGACGACGGAACACAACGCCACGCTGCTGGCGCGGCTCGAGCGTTTCGCGGAGCTCGGCGTGCCGGTGCTGGCGGGCCTGTCGCGCAAGCGCAGCCTCGGCGCGCTCACCGGCCGCGAGGAGCCGCGCGACCGCGTGCACGGCTCGGTCGCGGCGCACCTGATCGCGGCCCAGCGCGGCGCCAGGCTGCTGCGCGTGTACGACGTCGCGGCCACCGTCGACGCGCTCCGGGTGTGGGCCGCGGTGGACGCGGTGCCGCGGCCAAGGACGCCGCCACCCGCGCCGGCCGTGACCATCGACTGGCCCGGCTGAGGGCCCGCTCGCGTAAAGTGCCGCCGGTGAAACCCCGCGCGCCCGCGGGACAGGGGAGCATCGGATGACCGCCAGCCTGCCGCTCGTCGCGACCTTCGCCGGTTACCTGGTGCTGATGATCGGCATTGGCCTCTGGGCCTACGTGCGCACGCGCAGCTTCGACGACTACATCCTCGGCGGACGCTCGCTGGGGAGCCTGGTGACCGCGCTGTCGGCGGGCGCCTCGGACATGAGCGGCTGGCTGCTGATGGGGCTGCCCGGCGCCGCCTACCTGGGCGGCCTCTCGGAAGGCTGGATCGCGGTGGGGCTCGTCCTCGGCGCGTGGGCGAACTGGCACCTGGTCGCCGGGCCCCTGCGCGTGTACACCGAGCGCACCCGCAACGCGTTGACGCTGCCGGACTTCTTCACCCATCGCTTCGCCGATGACGCTCGCCTGCTGCGGGTGCTCTCGGCGCTGGTGATCCTGGTGTTCTTCGCGGTGTACTGCGCCTCGGGCATCGTCGCCGGCGCCAAGCTGTTCCAGGAAGTGTTCGGCGTGCCCTACGCGCAGGCGCTGTGGTGGGGCGCGGCCGTGACCATCGCCTACACCTTCATCGGCGGCTTCCTGGCGGTCAGCTGGACCGACACCGTGCAGGCGACCCTGATGATCTTCGCCCTGCTGCTGGTGCCCGTCATGGTGATCGTGGGCGTCGGCGGGCTGGGCGAAGGCCTGGCCCTGGTCGAGCAGGTCGACCCGTCGCGACTGGACTGGGTCGGGGCGGGCGGCGCCATCGCGGTGGTGTCGGCGCTGGCCTGGGGCCTGGGCTATTTCGGCCAGCCGCACATCCTGGCCCGGTTCATGGCGGCCGAGTCGCTGGCGGCGATCCCGCGTGCGCGGCGCATCGGCATGACCTGGATGGTGCTGTGCCTGCTCGGCTCGGTCTCGGTCGGCGTGTTCGGCATCGCCTGGTACGCGGCGCACCCCGCCGACGCCGGCCCGGTGGCGGCCGACGCGGAGCGCGTGTTCATCGCGCTTTCGCAGCAGCTGTTCAACCCCTGGGTCGCCGGCGTGCTGCTGTCGGCGATCCTGGCCGCGATCATGAGCACGCTGTCGTGCCAGCTGCTTGTGTGCTCGAGCGCGCTGACGGAGGACTTCTACCGCGGCTTCGTCCGCCCGCGCGCCGGCCAGCGGGAGCTGGTGTGGTTCGGGCGCGCGATGGTGCTGGCGGTGGCGCTGCTGGCGATCTGGATCGCGCGCGATCCGGACAGCCGCGTGCTGGGCCTGGTGGCCTATGCCTGGGCCGGCTTCGGCGCCGCCTTCGGCCCGGTGGTGCTGCTGTCGCTGGCCTGGGGGCGGATGACCCGCAACGGCGCGCTGGCCGGGGTCCTCGCTGGCGCGGCCACCGTGGTGCTGTGGAAGCACACCGGCAACGCGCTGTACGAAATCGTCCCCGGCTTCATCGCGGCCACCGTGGCCATCGTGGTGGTCAGCCTGCTCGGCAAGGCGCCGCCGGACCACGTGGTCGCGACCCACCGCGAGGTCCGCGCCGAACTGCGGGACCATGGCTACTGACGCCCGTCCGCCCGCCATCGCCCTGATGGGTCCGACCGCCGCCGGCAAGACCGCGCTGGCGCTGGACTGGGCCGAGCGCTTCGGCGGGGAAGTGGTCAGCGTCGATTCCGCGCTGGTCTACCGCGGGCTGGACATCGGCGCGGCCAAGCCCGATGCCGCCGAGCGCGCGCGCGCGCCGCACCACATGCTCGACCTGCGCGACCCCTGGGACGCGTACTCGGCCGCGGATTTCGCCCGCGACGCGCGCGAGGCCATCGACGGAATCGTTGCGCGCGGCCGCCTGCCGATCCTCGCCGGCGGCACCGGCCTGTACTTCCGCGCGCTGCTGGAGGGCCTGGCGGGGATGCCGGCCGCCGTGCCCGGGGTGCGCGCCGCCATCGAGGCCGAGGCCCGCGAGCGCGGCTGGCCTGCCTTGCACGCCGAGCTGGCGCGCGTGGACCCGGCGGCGGCAGCGCGCATCGGTCCCGGCGACCCGCAGCGGATCCAGCGCGCGCTGGAGGTCTGGCGGGTCAGCGGGCGCGCGATCAGCGACTGGCAGGCGCGGCCGGGGGCGTCGGACCGGCTGCCGCTGCGCGTGCTGAAGCTGGTGGTGGCACCCGCCGACCGCGCGGTCCTGCATGCGCGCATCGCGCGTCGCTTCGACGCGATGCTGGCGGCAGGCTTCCTCGACGAAGTACGCGCGCTGCGCGCGCTGCCGCCCCTGCGCGGGCATCCGGCACCGCTGGACCTGCCGGCGATCCGCGCCGTGGGCTACCGGCAGGCCTGGGAACACCTCGCCGGTGGCGTCGACGCGGGCACCTTCCGCGAGCACGCGGTCGCCGCCACGCGCCAGCTGGCCAAGCGCCAGCTCACCTGGCTGCGCGGGGAACTCGACGCGCGCTGGTTCGATCCCTCCCGCGACGCCCCCGCGCTGGCGCGCGCGATCGGTGCCTTCCTCGGCTGAACCGGGCGCGGCGGTGTCCCCGGCGCCGTGCGCCCCGTCACGCCACGGCGCGCGCGGCGGTCCTACGGCGCGCGGGTCGTATAAGATCGGGTCGTCGCCGAGGGGAGCGGTTCAGCGGCGACGCGGCCAGGGGGCCGCATTCATCCATAACAACAAGAACGTCTGGGGAACACCGAATGTCCAAGGGACAGTCCTTGCAGGATCCTTTCCTGAACGCCCTGCGCCGCGAGCGGGTGCCGGTCTCGATCTACCTCGTCAACGGCATCAAGCTGCAGGGCACGATCGAATCCTTCGACCAGTTCGTGGTGCTGCTGCGCAATACCGTCAGCCAGATGGTCTACAAGCACGCGATCTCCACCGTGGTGCCGGCGCGCAACGTGCGCGTGGGCCCGGGCGGGGGCGTGGTGCAGGCGGCGTCCGACGAGGCCGCCACCGCGGCGGCGAGCGACGCGGCCGACTGACGGTTGCGCCGCGGAGATCCGGCCCCATGTCAGGGGGCATGACCCGAGGCCGCCGACCGAATGCCGACCCAGCTGTTTGAACGCTCGCGCAAGGGCGAGCACGCGCTCCTGATCCAGCCCCACGCCGGGGGCCCGGCGGACGAGGGCGCGCTGGAGGAGTTCACCGAGCTGGCGCGCTCGGCCGGGGCGAGCATCGCCCACGTGATGCCGGCGCGCATCGACCGTCCCAATCCCGCCACCCTGCTGGGCAGCGGCAAGCTCGACGAGGTCAAGGCCGCGGCCGACGCCACCGGCGCCGACCTGGTGCTGGTCAACCATCCGCTCACGCCCGGGCAGGAGCGCAACCTCGAGAAGTTCCTCGAGCGCCGCGTGGTCGACCGCACCGGGCTGATCCTCGACATCTTCGCCCAGCGCGCCCGCAGCCACGAGGGCAAGCTGCAGGTCGAGCTGGCGCAGCTGCGCCACATGGCCACCCGCCTGGTGCGCGGCTGGACCCACCTCGAGCGCCAGCGCGGCGGCTCGATCGGCCTGCGCGGCCCGGGCGAGACCCAGCTCGAGACCGACCGCCGGCTGCTGCAGAAGCGCGTCGACGCCCTGCAGAAGCGGCTGGAGAAGGTCGAGGTGCAGCGCACCCAGATGCGCCGCGCGCGCGTGCGCAGCGAGCTCCCGCGCGTGGCCCTGGTGGGCTACTCCAACGCCGGCAAGTCGACGCTGTTCAACGCGCTCAGCGGGGCCGATGCCTACGCCGCCGACCAGCTGTTCGCGACCCTCGCCCCGACCGTGCGCAGGATCACCCTGCCGGGCGGCCACGTGGTCCTGGCCGACACCGTCGGCTTCGTCCGCGACCTGCCGCACGAACTGGTGGCCGCGTTCCGGTCGACGCTGAGCGAGGCCCGCGAGGCCGACCTGCTGCTGCACGTGATCGACGCCTCCGACCCGCTGCGCGACGAGCGCGTGGCCCAGGTGGACGCGGTGCTGGGCGAGATCGGCGCCGGGGACATCCCGCAGCTGCTGGTCTACAACAAGGTGGACCGCCTGGGCGTGCCCGCCCGCCACGACCGGCCGCATGCCGGCGACCACGCCGACGAGGCCGCGGTCCGCGAGCGGGTGTGGATCTCGGCGCGCGAGCTCGATGGCATCGACCTGCTCCGGTCCGCGCTGGCCGTCCGGCTCGGCCTGCGCCGCCTGCAGGCGGAGCTGCGGCTGCCCTCGGAAGCGGGGCGCCTCCGGGCCCGGCTGCACGAGGTCGACGCCATCCGCGGAGAGACCCACGACGAACACGGCTGGACGCTCGACATCGACCTGCCGCTGGCCGACGCCCGCCGCCTCGCGGCGCAGGCCGACGGCGCCCCGCTGCGGGCCCTGTTGCCCGCCGCCTGACCCGCGCGTACGGCGGGACCCGCCGCGCCGCACCTTGTAGAATGCGCATTCGCCGCCGGACCCGGTGGCGGGATCCCCAGACTGGAGCCAGCATGGCCTGGAACATCCCCGGCAAGAACAACGACGACCGCGACCCGGGTCGCGACGGCGGCGACGGCCGCCGCCAGAACCCCTGGCCGCCGCGCCGCGGCGGCGGTAGCCGCGGCCGTGGCCCCTTCGACGGCATCCTGGACCAGGTCCGCGGCATCTTCGGCGGCGGTGGCGGCGGCAATCCGCTGCGCTGGATCGGCATCGCCCTGGCGCTCTGGCTGGCCTTCAACTGTTTCGTCCTGGTCGGCGAAACCGACCGCGGCGTGGTCCTGCGCTTCGGCAAGTTCGCCCGCGTGATGCAACCCGGCCCGAACTTCAAGGCGCCGTGGCCGATCGAGACCGTCACCACGATCAACACCACCGGCGTGCGCACCTTCAGCAACAGCCTGCCGGTGCTGACCCGGGACGAGAACATCGTCACCGTGTCGTTCAACGTGCAGTACCGCATCAGCGACCCGCAGATCTACCTGTTCGGCTCCCGCGACGCCGATCGGGTGCTGGAGCAGGTCGCCCAGAGCGCCGTGCGCGAGCAGATCGGGCGCGCCAACCTCGACTCCGCGCTCAACGCCCGCGGCCCGCTGTCCGCCGCCGCCGCGACCTCGCTGCAGGCGGCGCTGGACGCCTACCGCACCGGCCTGATCGCGACCGAGCTGAGCCTGCAGGACGCCCGTCCGCCGGAGGCCGTGAAGCCCGCCTTCGACGAGGTCAACAGCGCGCAGCAGATGAACGAGCGCCTGGTGAACGAGGCCCGCGCCTATGCCGCCCGCATCGTGCCCGAGGCCCGCGGCCAGGCGCAGCGCGTGCGGACCACCGCCGAAGGCTACAAGACCGCCGCCATCGCGCGCGCCACCGGTGACGCCGAGCGCTTCAGCCTGTTGGTGGACGAGTACCAGAAGGCCCCCGAGGTCACGCGAATGCGCCTGTGGCAGGAGACCCTCGAGGACGTGCTGGCCGACATCCGCAAGGTCGTCGGCGGCAACGGCCGCCAGCTGATCTACGTGCCGATGGGCGGACAGGGCGCCAGCCCGCAGCAGCCGCTGCTGACCCCGGACATGGTCTCGCCCACGGTCGGCCCCAGGCAGGAGCCCGAGGGCACCGTGCCGCCGCCGACCGCCAACCTGCCGCGCCCGCCGCGCGAGGGAGCCACGCGATGAAGCCGCACCTGATCATCCCCGTCGTCCTGCTGGTCCTGCTCGGGCTGCTGGGCTCGATGTTCGTGGTCCGCGAGGGCCAGGTCGGCCTGGTCCTGAACCTCGGCCGCGTCGCCCGGACCGACATCGGGCCGGGCCTGCACTTCAAGATCCCGCTGATCGAGAGCGCGCGCGTGTTCGACCGCCGCTTCCAGGCCAACGAGTTCCCGCCCGAGCGTTCGCTGACCTCGGAGCGCAAGGACGTCAGCGTCGACTTCGTGGCCATCGGCTTCATCGTCGACGTCGCCGACTTCTACCGCGCCACGGGTGGCAACGAGGAGCTGGTGACCGACCGCCTGGCGCCGATCATCAAGGAATCGCTGCGCAACGAGATCAACTCGCAGACCCTGACCCAGCTGGTGTCGGGCAACCGCGCCGAGCTCATCGACCGCCAGCTGCCCGGGATCAACGAGGGTGCGAAGACCCTCGGCATGCAGGTGGTGGACATCCGCTTCAAGCAGATCGACCTGCCGACCGACAGCGAGGTCATCGGCCAGGTCTACGACCGGATGCGCGCCGAGCGCCGCCAGGTCGCGGCCGCGCTGCGCGCGGAGGGCGAGGAGCAGGCGCGCATCGTCCGCGCGGAGGCCGACCGCGAGCAGCCCGTGCTGCTGGCCGAGGCCGAGCGCGACGCGCAGAAGCTCCGGGGCGAGGGCGACGCCGAGGCGGCCCGCATCTACGCCCAGGCCGCCAACCGCGACCCGGCGTTCTTCGCTTTCCAGCGGAGCCTGAACGCCTATCGCCGTGCCTTCGAGTCCGGCGAGGCGGTGGTGGTCCTGGAGCGCAACGCCCCGTTCCTGCAGTACATGCGCAGCGACCGGTGAGCCGCGGAGGCAGCGCGTGAGCGACCTCTGGGCCGCACTGTGCCTGGTGGCGGTGATCGAAGGCCTGCTGCTGTTCGAGGCCCCCGGGGCCTGGAAGCGCGCCATGGCGCAGCTGCTGGCCACCCCCGACCAGCAGCTGCGCACCATCGGCGCGGTCGTCCTGGCGGCGGGCCTGGCCGCGCTGTGGTGGCTGCGGCAGGGCTGAAACGAAACTTATCTGGAGGTAGCGCGATGGGCCAGTCGGTGGTGGTGCTGGGCGCCCAGTGGGGCGATGAGGGCAAGGGCAAGATCGTCGACCTGCTGACGCAGGACATCGGCGGCGTGGTCCGTTTCCAGGGCGGGCACAACGCCGGCCACACGCTGGTGATCGGCGGCAGGAAGACCGTCCTGCACCTGATCCCCTCGGGCATCCTGCGCGAGGACGCGCTGTGCCTGATCGGCAACGGCGTGGTGCTGTCGCCGGCGGCGCTGATGAAGGAGATCGGCGAACTCGAGGAGGCCGGCGTCGAGGTGCGCTCGCGCCTTCGGATCAGCCCGGCGACGCCGCTGAGCATGCCGTACCACATCGCCCTGGACCAGGCGCGGGAGAAGGCGGCCGGTGGCAAGGCCAGCGGCACCACCGGCCGCGGCATCGGCCCCGCCTACGAGGACAAGGTGGCGCGCCGCGGCATCCGCGTCGCCGACCTGCACTATCCGGCGCAGCTGGAGGAGCTGCTGCGCACCGCGCTGGATTACCACAACTTCGTGCTGACCCGGTTCCTGGGCGCCGAGGCCATCGACTTCCGGCAGACCTACGACGAGGCGCTGGAGTTCGGCGAGTACGTCGAGCCGATGAAGTCCGACGTCGCCGGCATCCTCCACGAGCTGCGCAAGCAGGGGAAGAAGGTGCTGTTCGAAGGCGCGCAGGGCTCGCTGCTCGACATCGACCACGGCACCTATCCCTACGTCACCAGCTCCAACACCACGGTCGGAGGCGCGCTCGCCGGCACCGGCGTGGGGGCCGACGCGATCGACTACGTGCTCGGCATCTGCAAGGCCTACGCGACGCGCGTCGGCGGCGGGCCGTTCCCGACCGAGCTGCACGACGAGGCCGGCCAGCGCCTGCGCGACCGTGGCCAGGAATACGGCGCCACCACCGGGCGCCCGCGCCGCTGCGGCTGGATCGACATCGTCGCGCTCAAGCGCGCGGTGGCGATCAACGGCATCAGCGGACTGTGCATCACCAAGCTCGACGTGCTCGACGGCTTCGACACCCTGAAGATGTGCATCGGCTACCAGTACCGCGGCAAGCAGACCGAATACGCGCAGCTCGATGCCGAGGGCTGGTCCGAGTGCGTGCCCGTGTACCTGGAGTTCCCGGGCTGGCAGGAGGACACCCACGGCATCACCGAATGGGACCGCCTGCCGCCGGCCGCGCGTGCCTACCTGCGCGCGCTCGAGGAGCTCGCCGGCTGCCCGCTGTCGATCGTCAGCACCGGCCCGGACCGCGAGCACACGATGGTGCTGCAGGATCCGTTCGCCTGAAGCCCGACGGGCCCGGGCGCCGACGCGCCGTCACTCCAGCACCGGCGGCCCCGCCGACGGCAGCGCCGCGGCGCAGCGCTCCAGCAGCGCGATCAGCTGCTCCTGCTCCGCGGCGCCGAGCACGCGGAGCGCGCGCTCGATCGCGGCCTGCGCCACCGCGCTCCCGCGCGTGACCAGCTCCACCGCGTGCGGCGTCGCCTCCAGCGCCTGCACGCGCTTGAGCCGAGGGTGCGGGCGGCGCTCGACGAGGCCATCGCGCTCCAGCCGCAGCAGGATCTGGTGCATGGTCTGCGGAGACACGCCGTTGCGCCGGGCGAGCTCCGCGTTGGACGAGCCGGGCTGCTCCACCAGCGCCATCAGCGCCAGCGCCTGCGGCCGGGTCAGGTCCAGGCCTTCTTCGTGCAGCCGCCGGTCCACCACCGCGCTCAGTCCCAGGTGCAGCCTGCGCGCGAGCACGCCGGTGCGGAAGGCCCGTGACTTCCTGAACGCCTGCAGGCCGGGTGTCTTGCGAGCCGCCATCGGAGCCTCCGTCATCACCCACTGACTATCAGTGTGCTGATACCTTGCCGGACTTTCCGGCATGGATCCGTGACGATGTCCCGACCCCTGCGACCGTGGCTGGCCTGCAGCGCCCTTGCCCTGGTGTTGCTCCTGACCGCGTGTGGCGAAGACGCCCCACCCGATCCGGTGCCGAGCCTGACGGTCAGCCTGGCCTCGCCCCGGATGGGGGAGGTGACGCGCGAGGTGGTGGCGTCGGGCGCGGTGGCGGCCTGGGAAGAAGTATCGGTGGGCGTGGAGCTGTCCGGCCTGCGCGTGGAGAGCGTCGAGGTGGAGGTGGGCAGCGTGGTGGCGGCCGGCGACGTGCTGCTGCGCATCGACGACCGCACCATGGCCTCGCAGCTGGCCCAGGCCGAGGCGGCCGTGGTGGAGGCCCGGACCACCCTCGAGACCGCGCGCCGCCGCGCCGCCCGCATCCGCGAACTCGCCAACTCGCAGATGGTCGCGCTGCAGGACGCCGAGCAGGCCGAGGCCGAGCGCGACAATGCGCAGGCGCGGCTCAACACCGCCATCGCCAGCCGCGACGCCGCGCGCGTGCAGCGCGACTTCACCGTGGTGCGCGCGCCGGTGGCCGGCGTGGTGTCGGCGCGCAGCGTGCAGCCGGGGCAGGTGGTGGGCGCGGGCACCGAGCTGCTGCGCCTGATCCGCGACGGCCGCCTGGAATGGCGCGCCGAACTGGCCGAGGCCGACCTGATGCGCATCGACGTGGGCACGCCGGTGCGGGTGGAGTCGCCGGGCGGCATGGTGGAGGGCGTGGTGCGCACGGTGTCGCCCGCGCTCGACGTGCAGCGCCGCACGGGCACGGTGTACGCCGACCTGCCGGATCCGGGCGCGCTGCGCGCGGGCATGTTCGCGCAGGGGCGCCTGGCGCTGGGGCGCGCCCAGGCGCTGCTGGTGCCCGGTGACGCCGTGGTGCGCCGCGACGGCCGCGCCTTCGTCTTCACGGTGGACGGCGAGGGTCGCGTGACCGGGGTGCCGGTGGAGGTGGGCAGCCCGCACGGCGACATGATCGAGGTGCGCGAAGGGCTGACCGAAGCCGACCGCGTGGTGGCGCGGGGCGCCGGCTTCCTCGGCGACGGCGACCTGGTGCGCGTGGTCGACGGCCCGGAGGCGGCCGACGCCGCCAACGCGCAGTCCGCGCCGGCCGCCGCCGCGGTGGAAGGCGCCGAATGAACTTCTCCGCCTGGTCGATCCATCGCCCGCTGCCGGCGATCCTGGTCTTCATCCTGCTGACGGCCGCGGGCCTGGTGTCCTTCAACCGGCTGGCGGTCTCGCAGTTCCCGGACCTCACGGTGCCGGTGGTCAACGTCACCGTGACGCTGCCGGGCGCGAGCCCCAGCACGCTGGAAACGCAGGTCACGCGCAAGGTGGAGGACGCGCTCGCCAGCATCCCCGCGCTCGACAACATGGCTTCGATCGTCAACGAGGGCGTGTCGACCACCATCCTCACCTTCGAGATCGAGAAGGACGGCACCATCGCCAAGGACGAGGTGCGCGACGCGATCGACCGGGTGCGCATCGACCTGCCGGCCGACGTCGAACCGCCGATCGTGTCGCTGGTGAACGTGACCGGCGGCGACATGATCACCTACGCGGTCACGGCCGACGGCTGGAGCGACGAGGCGCTCAGCTGGTACATCGACGACACCGTGTCGAAGCGGCTGTTCTCGGTGCCGGGGGTGGGCGCGGTGCGCCGCATCGGCGGCGTGGACCGCGAGATCCGCGTGGACCTGCGGCCGGAGGCGGTGCAGGGCCTGGGCGTCAGCCCGGCGCTGATCTCGCAGCAGCTCGCGCGCATCCAGCAGGAGAAGCCCGGCGGCCGCACCACGGTGGGCGGCCGCGAGCAGGCGGTGCGGACGCTGGGCACCGTGGACGATGCCGCGGCGCTGGAGGATTTCCCCATCGCGCTGCCCGACGGCCGCAGCGTGCGCCTGTCGACCATCGCCGAGGTGAGCGATGGCAGCGCCACGCCGTCGCAGCGCACGACGCTCGACGGCCGCCCGGTGATCGGCTTCGCCGTGCAGCGCACCACCGGCTCCAGCGAGGTGGACGTGGGCGAGGCCGTGCGCGAGGCCGTGGCGGAGCTGCAGGCGCGGCAGCCGCGCCTGCGCATCGTGGAGGTGGGCTCGACCACCGAGGTGGCGCAGAACTCGTACGAGTCCTCGATGCACATGCTGTACGAGGGCGCGCTGCTGGCGGTGCTGGTGGTGTGGTTCTTCCTGCGCGACCTCCGGGCCACGCTGATTTCGGCCGTGGCGCTGCCGCTGTCGATCATCCCCACCTTCGCGGTGATGGACTGGTTCGGCTTCAGCCTCAACATGATCACGCTGCTGGCGCTGGCGGTGGTGGTCGGCATCCTGGTGGACGATGCGATCGTCGAGGTCGAGAACATCGACCGCCACCTGCGCATGGGCAAGACGCCGAAGGACGCGGCGCTGGAGGCGGCCGACGAGATCGGCCTGGCGGTGATCGCGACCTCCTGCACGCTGGCCGCGGTGTTCATCCCCGTGGCCTTCATGCCCGGCATCCCGGGCAAGTTCTTCCGCGAGTTCGGCTGGACGGCGGCCGCGGCCGTGCTGTTCTCGCTGCTGGTGGCGCGCCTGATCACGCCGATGATGGCGGCCTACATGCTCAAGCCGATGCCCGGGCACAAGGGCGACTCGAAGCTGATGCAGTGGTACCTCGGCTTCGTCGACCGCGCGCTCAAGCGCCGCAACCGGACGCTCGTGATCGCGCTGGCGATCTTCATCGGTTCGCTCGCGCTGCTGCCGCTGCTGAAGGTGACGTTCATCCCGCCCACCGACGGCATCCAGAGCACGGTGCTGGTGGAGCTGGCGCCGGGCTCCGCGCTCGAGACCACCGAGGAAGTGGCCGAGGCCGCGCGCCGGCGCATCGCCGACATCCCCGAAGTCGAACACGTGTTCGTGACCGCGGGCAGCAACAGCGGCGCCAACGGGCCCGCCGGCGACCTTACCAGCGCCGAGCTGCGCAAGGCCACGCTGCTGATCCGCTGGAAGGACGACCGCGACCCCAGCCAGTACGAGCTCGAAGCCGTGGCGCGCGAGCGCCTGGCCGACCTGCCGGGCGCGCGCGTGAGCTTCCAGGGCGGCGAGCCGGGCCGCGCGCTGCAGCTGGTGCTGGCCGGAGACGATCCGGTGAAGCTGGCCGCCGCCGCGCGCGAGGTGGAGCGCGGCATCCGCCAGCTGCCCGGGCTTGGCACCGTGGCCTCGTCCGCGGCGCTGGTGCGCCCGGAAGTGATCGTGCGGCCGGATCCGGCGCGCGCCGCGGACCTCGGCGTGTCCACCGCCGACATCGCCGCGGCCACCCGCGTCGGCACGCGCGGCGACTACGAACAGTTCCTCGCCAAGCTCAACCTGCCCGAGCGCCAGGTGCCGATCCGCGTGCAGCTCGACGAGTCGGCGCTGTCGGATCCGGCGCTCCTCGGCCAGCTGCGCGTGCCCACGGCCACCGGCGGCAGCGTGCCGCTCTCGGCGGTGGCCGACATCATCCCCGCCAGCGGCCCGTCGCAGATCGACCGCTTCGACCGCCGTCGCAACGTGACCATCACCGTCGACCTCAACGGCATGGCCATGGGCGAGGTGGAGGAGCAGATCGACGCGCTGCCGGCGATGCAGAACCTGCCCGCGGGCGTCGAACGCCAGGCCGCGGGCGACAGCGAGATCTTCCAGGAGATGTTCGGCGGCTTCGCCATGGCCATGGTGGCCGGCATCTTCTGCGTCTACGGCGTGCTGCTGCTGTTGTTCAACCACGCCAGCCAGCCGATCACCATCCTGGTGGCGGTGCCGCTGGCGGCGGGCGGTGCCTTTGGCGCGCTGCTCATCACCGGCTTCGACATCTCGCTGTCGGTGCTGATCGGCCTGGTCCTG
>JAAZHF010000030.1 GCA_012510865.1 Gammaproteobacteria bacterium | reverse complement strand
CTCTCATCCGATCAGGTGCTTGTTGGCGCCTCCTCAGACGGATGGCAATACGTCCAGATTGCAGAGCAGGCATCGCCGGGGTATCAGGACCTCATTCCGCCGGAATCCGGTTGGGCGGCCGGTACGGCGCCTTTCGGGAGCAGTGAAAGCTGGGTGTGGCCTGGCCAACCGGTCCGAGCCACGCAGTGGGATAGGTCGTCGGTCCTCTGGATCAGGCGGACCGTCACTGTGCCGCCAGGGCGAAGGATTGTGGCTCGAGTTCGAGCCGAGAACGGGTGCGTCTTGTTCGTCAATGGCGTCTATCTGGGCGCGGCGAACAGGGAGAATGTGCAGCTGCCGCAGGGCGACGAGCTGGATTTCACGCTGCCGCCAGGGACCCACGAACTCGCAATCAAGGCGTTCGACGAGGTCCCGTCTGTAGGGAACACCTATCTGTCTGTGGAGGTCCTCGCAGTAGCGAGCGCCACCATGAACCCTGCGCATGCGCTCTACTATGTGCGCACCGGCAGCGACAAGGGCCGCGAGCCCCGCGCGAATATCAACAACGCGAGCCTTGTCGCTGCGGCCGATCGACTGCATGCCGAAGGATTCGGTCTGTGTTGGGAATACGACCCGACCAGGGATACACCAGACTCGTTCGAACAGCGCATCTGCCGCATCATCGGGGGGAGCTTCGAGCGCAGCCTGACCGACGGTCAATGGTACTTGGACCTGGCGCGTGGCGATTACGACATCGATTCACTGCCGATCGTCGGCGACGACGACATCCTCGAGTTCAAGGAGCTTCCTTCAACGCTTGACCGGGCGGTCAACAGCGTGGCGGTGCGCTACTTCGACGTCGATCGGAAGGAAGCGGTCATCACGCCATCCGTTCGCTCTCTGGGCCTGATCCGACGATTCGGCGAGATCCACGAGACGCTGGACTTCCCTGAGATTTCCGAGGGAGCGCTGGCGTTGCGCGTCGGCGAGCGTGAGGCTCGGGCGTACTGCACCCCAACGCGCACTTTCGAGCTGGTGGCCACTCCGCGGACCAAGGCCCTGCGCCGCAATCAGTACTTTCGCCTCCAGTCGCCCAAGCGTGGCATTGCCGACATGGTTTGCATTGTCGGCTCGAAAGAGCATGGCACCCTCAAGAGCGGCGCAATCCGCCTGAAGGTGAGTCAGGACGTCTACAGCCTGCCGTCCACGAGCTACGTCGAGGTCGAAAAGGGTGTCGGCACAGACCCGCCAACCATGCCTGTCCCGGTCCGGTACGCCAAGGTGTTCGAGGCGCCGTACATCGACTTGGTCGCGATGCTTCCGAGCTCCGATCTCGCCGCGCTGTCGGACGACGCCGGTTTCCTGCTGGCCGTCGCAGCTGACCCCGGTAGCGGCCAGGCGTACGAGATGTGCGTGCAGAGCAGCGGCGGTGCCTACCTGCTTGCCGGCAGTGGAGAATGGTGCCCCACGACCACCGTTGCCGGCGCCCACCCTGCAGAGATCGGGCCGACCGTGGTCGCGCTCGATTCGATTTCCGGGCTGGGCGACCTTGGGACGGGGATCCTCGTGCTGTGGGACGACGAATGGTGCCGCCTCGACGACGTGGACCTGGAATCGATGGAAGTGACCCTTGCACGCGGTTGCGCCGACACGGTGCCGCATCCGCACAGCGCCGGGAGCCGTCTGTGGTTCTGCGTCGAAGTTGCCGGCGACGCGACCGAGTACACCGACGGTGAAGAGATCAACGTCAAGCTGCTTCCCGGGACTGGGACGCAACAGATGCCTCTCGACGCGATCCCACCCTTGCCGCTGACCTTTGAAGGTCGTCAGGCGCTGCCGTACCCGCCTGCTGGACTGCTTATCAATGGGTTAGAAACACCAGTATCTGTTCTGGGCGAGTTCGTCTTGACGTGGCTCCATCGCGATCGAACGCTCCAGGCGGACCAGTTGGTCGATCAGTCCGTTGGCAGCATCGGCCCCGAGCCGACCACGCGCTACGCGCTGCGCCTGCTGGATGACGTTGGAGAACTGCTGGTGGAACGGCAGGACGTCGCCGGCACCACTGCGACGGTGGATCTGGCCTATACCGGCGACGTGACGGTGGAGCTCTACTCCATCAGCGACAAGGGCGCCAGCTGGCAACGACACGCGCGCACCTTCGCCTACACCGAGGACGGGGCGACGGAGGACACCATCGACGCACCGACCTACGAACCCGAGGACGACACCACCATCATTGACGGCGGCGAGGTGGAGCCGTGAGCGAGACAATCCACTACCGCTTCCTGGTGCGTGGCGGCACCGCGGCGAACCTGGCCGCGGTGAACGAGGTCCCGAAGCACCGCGAGCTCATCGTGGAAACCGATACGGGCAAGCTCAAGCTGGGCAACGGGACCACGCCCTACAACGACCTGGACTACATCGGGGGTGGTGGCGGAGGTTCCGCGTGGCTGAACGGTACGGGCGCCCCTGACGCCGGCGACGGCGAAGATGGCGACTACTACCTGGACACAGACACGGGGGACGTTTACGCGCGCGCGGCGGGCGCCTGGGAGCTTGAAGGGAACATCAAGGGCCCGGAAGGCGCCGTCGGCCCTGCCGGCCCCGCCGGCGAGGCATCGACCGTCCCGGGCCCTGTCGGCCCACCAGGGCCGTCCAGCAGCTGTTTCCCCACGGCGAGTTTCGACGGTGGGACCGCGAACATCGCGTCGGGCGCGTTCTGCGACCTGTTCGTGCCCTTCGGCTTCAACATCACGCGCGCCACGCTGCTGGCCGACGAAGCCGGCACCTTCCAGGTTGACGTGCGGTCGGTGCCATTCGCGGCCTTCCCCCCGGGCCCAGGCGACTCCATTTGCGGCGGCAATGCGCCGGCGCTCATCGGATCGAACAGGGTGCAGGACGGCGTTCTAAGTGGTTGGACCACCGCTGTTCCTGCCGGCAGTGTGATCCGGTTCGTTGTCACTGCGTCGGCGGGTGTTCGGCGCGCAACCCTGACCCTGGAAGGAGCACGAGACTAATGGCACGCATCACAACCAGCGGCCCTTGGGCCCATGGAACCGATGCCGCATTTCGCGCGTGGCTGGCGGAATTCTTCGCCATGATGACCGGCTGCGGCCTGGTGCAGACCGCCGATTCAGGGCAGATCAATCCGGCGACGGCGACCTGGCCAGGGGTGAACAGCACCGATGCCGGGTTCGGCGTCTGGCGTTTCAATGACTCCCTGCAGTCGGTCGCGCCCGTGTTCATCAAGGTGGCTTTCGGGCGCGGAAACTCAACAGCGAACGCCCGAGGCACGCTCCAAGTCGGGACCGGAAGCGACGGAGCAGGGAATATCACCGGCTTGGCCACCGATGCCCACGTTATGAATGGCTCCGCCGCCTCGGCTGGGCCCTTCGACAGCTATGCAATCCACCGCGAAGGCCTGGCCGCCATGGCATTCAAGGTAGGCGGCTCGGCGGGGACGATCCCGCTTACATTCATTGTCCAGCGCACCGTTGATAATTCTGGCACGCCTACCGGCGAAGGACTGCACATTCTCCGACCAGCGATCAACTACACATCGCCCGCGCAGGTGGCGAGGCTTCGATTCACCCCGACCGCCGAAGCGACGACGTTTGCATCCATCGCCTTGGCGCCCGTCGCGTTCGTGCCCGGCGGCCTAGTCGATGGCCGCGTGGGGCTTAGTCCGCAGGTGTTTCCGCACTGGACGGTGACCCCCAAGCAGCGGCCCCTTCTATTCTCGGCATCCAATATCCGCGGCGAAATTGCCACGGGCCAGCAGTTCAGCATGGCCTTGGTCGGCTCGGTCGCATCAAATTACATCAGCCTGGGGACGGCGTTCGGAAACACCCTCATCGGCACGCCGTCGCACTCGGACCTTTCGCTGTTCTGGGACGACTAGCCGATGGATGATCCGATCCCCGCGAACGAGCTGCAAATTTCGTCCGCTTCCTTCCCCGGCACTGACGTCGTGGTCTCGCCACGGCCTATCGACCTGTCGCCAGACGGTGGCAGCACCGTTTCACAGACACACGCTCTGGCGTCGCTGACTGGGTGACAAAAGCAGGGCACCGAGCCGGCACGGCAATGCCGGCCCGATGCCGCAACACACGTGTCAGCGCCGGCGAGGCCGACCGCGCCTTTCCCTGACGCCCGAACCGGACCTGGCCGACTGACGACAGCCCCCTCGCCCCGGGCATCCTGACCGCGCCAGCAACGCGCCCCACGCCCCTACGTCCCGCGCGGGCCTGCCCCGGCAGGCTGCTGGCACAATCCGCGCATGCTCCCCGAAGGCTTCAGCTGGGCGAACCGGCACCAGTACGACACCCGGCAGACCGCGCTCGTGCTCGACGGCCGGCAGGTCGCGATGCTGCTCGAGCGCATCGACGGCACGTGGTTCGCCCGGCTGGAGTGCCACTGGCCGATCACGGCGCCCCTGGTCACGCGGAGGTGCCGGTCTCTGGACGCGGGCAGGGCCGGCATCGAGGCATGGGCCGTGCGACACCAGGCGCGCCTCCGCGCGGAAGTCAGGACTGGGCGGCGCGAGGGAGTGGGGGAATTTTCAGGAGAATAATCGGGAGCAGGTGCGCCGGCGCGCGTAAGCCATTGAGCGGACTGGCGCGCCCGGCAGGACTCGAACCTGCAACCACCGGCTTAGAAGGCCGGTGCTCTATCCGGTTGAGCTACGGGCGCCCGGGGGCGTGGCGTGGTCGGGGTAGAGGGATTCGAACCCCCGACATCCTGCTCCCAAAGCAGGCGCGCTACCAGGCTGCGCTATACCCCGACGGTGGCCGCCCGGCCCTGCTGCGGCGCCAGGCCCGGAGCATTGTCGGGAGCGCCCCTGGCGGTGTCAACGCGCGGCGCTGGCGGCGCCGCCGGGATTCCGCCAAAATATCCCGTTCCGTCGCCGGACGGGGCCCGAGGGCCGATGTCCGGCCAAACCAGGCAATCAGTGCCCGTGGCCCCCGGCCGCGGCGGCAGGAGTGGGTATGCAAGTTTCAGTCGAGACCGTCGGCAACCTCGGACGCAGGATGACCTTCAGCCTGCCAGCGGACCGCCTGCAGGACCAGGTCGGTGGCCGCCTGCGCGAGATCGCGCGCACCGCCCGGATCAAGGGTTTCCGCCCCGGCAAGGTGCCCGCGCGCGTGATCGAGCAGCGCTTCGGCGAGCAGGTCCGGAACGAGGTCGTGGACAACCTCCTGCGCGAACGTTTCGACAGCGCCGTCCGCGAGAACGAACTTCGCATCTGCGGACAGCCGCGGATCGAGCGCGCCGGTGGCGACGACGAGCTGGCCTACGTCGCGACCTTCGAGGTCGTGCCGGACTTCGGCGAGATCGACGTCTCCGGGCTGCAGGTGGAGCGCGCGGTGGCCGAGGTCACCGAGGAAGACATCGACCGCATGATCGAGAACCTGCGCCTGCAGCGCCGGAGCTGGTCGGCGGTCACGCGCGGCGCGCGCGAGGGCGACGCGGTCGACCTGGCCACCTGGTCCGAGGTCGACGGGCAGCGCCTGCCGGCGGAAGGCGAGGAGCAGGGCGTGGCCGTGATCGGTTCCGGCGGCATGTTGCCGGCGATCGAGTCCGCCCTGGTCGGGATGGCCGAAGCCGGGGAGAAGGAAATCGAGGTCGCGTTCCCCGAGGGCTGGCGCGTGCCGCAGCTGGCGGGCAGGACCGCGAAGGTCCACCTGAAGGTCGAGCGCGTCTCCGAGCCGGTGCTCCCGGAGGTCGACCCGGCCTTCATCCGCAGCTTCGGCGTCCGCAGCGGCGAGATGGAGCAGTTCCGCGCCGACATCCGCACCAACCTCGAGCGCGAGCTCAAGGGTGCGCTGATGAACCGCCTGCGCCGCGAAGTGGGTGAAAAGCTCTGTGCCGCCCATGCGGACGTCGAGCTCCCGCCCCGCATCGTCGAGGAAGAGGCGCGCGCGCTGGTGGCGCAGGTGGCCGAGCAGGCCCGCCGCCAGGGGCGCCCCTCGGAGCCGCCGCCCAACGCCCACGAGAACTTCATGGAGGCGGCGCGCAAGCGCGTCCTGGTGGCGCTGGTGGTGGGGGAGGTGGCCCGCCGCAACCAGCTGATGCTGGACCGGAAGCGCCTGGACGAGACCCTGCGCCTGATCGCCTCGACCTACGAGGAGCCGCAGCAGGTCATTGACTTGTACCAGAACGACCCCCAGCTTATGCAGGGCCTGCGCAACCGGGTGATGGAGGAGCAGGTGATCGACTGGATCGCCGAGCGCGCCCAGCACACCGACAGGCAACTGACCTTCCAGGAGGCGATCGCGCCGCAGGCGTGACGCCACCGCAGAAACGGGATTGAAATGAGCATCCAGACCAAGGCCCTGAACCTCGTGCCGATGGTGGTCGAGCAGACCAGCCGCGGCGAGCGCGCGTACGACATCTATTCGCGCCTGCTGAAGGAGCGGGTGATCTTCCTGGTCGGCGGCATCGACGACCACGTGGCCAACGTGATCGTGGCGCAGATGCTGTTCCTCGAGGCCGAGAATCCCGAGAAGGACATCAACCTGTACATCAACTCCCCCGGCGGCATCGTCACCGCGGGGATGGCGATCTACGACACGATGCAGTTCATCAAGCCCGACGTCAGCACCATCTGCGTCGGCCAGGCGGCCAGCATGGGCGCGCTGCTCCTGGCCGCGGGCGCGGCCGGGAAGCGCTATGCGCTGCCGAACTCGCGGGTGATGATCCACCAGCCCCTGGGCGGCTTCCAGGGCCAGGCCACCGACATCGAGATCCACGCCCGCGAGATCCTGTCGATGAAGCAGCGCCTGAACGAGATCCTGGCCCGCCACACCGGCCAGTCGATCGAGACCGTGTCCCACGACACCGAGCGCGACAACTTCAAGAGCGCCGAGGCGGCCCGTGAATACGGGCTGGTCGACCAGGTGCTCGAGCGCCGCCCGGAAGACTCCATCCAGCCCGCCTGAACGGGCCGGGCCCGCGCCCCTGGCGCCGCGGCCCGCCCTCCCGGCCTCCCCGGCCCGGCCGCGCTTGCGGCCCGGGGCCCGGGTGCTATTCTCGACCCAGACCCCCCGAAGCACCGATTGGCGAACGCATGACCGAAGACCGACAGGGCCGTTCCGGCGACAGCAGCAAGATCCTCTACTGCTCGTTCTGCGGGAAGAGCCAGCACGAGGTCCGCAAGCTGATCGCGGGCCCGAGCGTGTTCATCTGCGATGAATGCGTGGAACTGTGCAACGACATCATCCGCGAGGAACTCGAGGAGAAGGCCCAGAGCGCGCGCAGTTCGCTGCCCAAGCCGAAGGAGATCCTCGAGGTCCTCGACCAGTACGTCATCGGGCAGCAGCGGGCCAAGAAGACGCTCGCGGTGGCGGTGTACAACCACTACAAGCGCATCGAGAGCCGCCAGAAGAACGACGACGTCGAGCTGGCCAAGTCCAACATCCTGCTGGTCGGCCCGACCGGCTCGGGCAAGACGCTGCTGGCCGAGACGCTGGCGCGCATGCTCAACGTGCCGTTCACCATGGCGGATGCAACGACGCTGACCGAGGCCGGCTACGTCGGCGAGGACGTCGAGAACATCATCCAGAAGCTGCTGCAGAAGTGCGACTACGACGTCGAGAAGGCGCAGCAGGGCATCGTCTACATCGACGAGATCGACAAGATCTCGCGCAAGAGCGAGAACCCGTCCATCACCCGCGACGTGTCGGGCGAGGGCGTGCAGCAGGCGCTGCTGAAGCTCATCGAGGGCACGGTCGCAAGCGTGCCGCCGCAGGGCGGGCGCAAGCACCCGCAGCAGGAGTTCCTGCAGGTCGACACCCGCAACATCCTGTTCATCGTCGGCGGTGCGTTCGCGGGCCTGGACAAGATCATCCAGCAGCGCAGCACCGAGGCCGGCGGCATCGGCTTCGGCGCCAAGCTCAAGAGCGCGGAGCGCAAGGCCGAGGTCGGCAAGGTGCTGGCCGACGTCGAGCCCGAGGACCTGATCAAGTTCGGCCTGATCCCCGAGTTCGTCGGCCGCCTGCCGGAGGTCGCCACGCTCGAGGAGCTGGACGAGGCCGCCCTGGTCAAGATCCT
>JAAZHF010000318.1 GCA_012510865.1 Gammaproteobacteria bacterium | reverse complement strand
GCTGCTGCGGCCGCCGCCGCCCGGACGAGGCAGCGAGTAGAAGTGCTCGAAGACCTGGTCCATCGCGTAGTCCGGGATCCCCGCGCCGTCGTGGACGACCTTGAGTACGACCGCGTCGCCGCGCGCGCGCAGCGCCACGTCCACGGTGCCGCCGGGGGGCGAGTGGGCGATGGCGTTGTCGACCAGGTTCTCCCGCGCCTGCCGCAGCAGGAAGGCGTCGCCGGACGGCGAAGGCAGCGGCTCGTCGGCCTCCAGCGCCAGCGACACGCCGCCGGCGCGCAGCCGCGGCGCCAGCGCCTCGGCCACCTCGCGCGCGACCGCGGCCAGGTCCACCGGGCGCGGGTCCTCGATGCGCTGGCGGTGCTCGACCGCGGCCAGCGCCAGCAGCTTGTCGATCATCGCCGCCATGCGCTCGCTCTGCGCGCCGATGTGGGCGGCGAAGCGGCGGCGGTCGGCCTCGGGCAGCGGCGACTCCAGCAGCTCGGCCGAGCCTCGGATCGCCGACAGCGGGGACTTCAGCTCGTGGGTCAGCGCGTGCACGTAGCGCTCGACGTAGCGGCGGTCCTCGAGGCGCTCGCGCATGGTCTCCAGCGCCCGGCCCAGGTCGCCGAACTCGCCGGCCGAGCGCGGCGGCACGGCGCGCTCGCCGGCGGTGACCGCATCGGCGTAGCGACGCAGGCCGCCGAGCTGGCGCGACAGCCACCAGGCCGCGGCCAGGCCGACCAGCAGCGCGCTGCCCAGCAGCACGAGGCCCCAGCGCAGGATCACGCCCTCGCTGCGGGCGATGAAGGGTGCCATCGCCCGGTTGGGCTTGGACACGGTGAGCACGCCGGCGATGCGTCCGCCGTCCCGGATCGGCGCGGCGACGTGCATCACCGAGCTGGCGTCGTCGTCGGGATCGCTGCGCGTGGAGCGCGCACCGTAGCGGCCGCGCAGGGTCAGGTGGACGTCGTTCCAGCGCGAATAGTCCGCGCCGACGTCGCGACCGGCCGAATCGAACACGACGATGCCGCGGTCATCGGTGATGGTGATGCGGTAGCTGGACTCGCGCTTCTCGAAGCCCCAGATGCCGGCGCCGATGTCGCGCCCGGCCAGCGCCCGGACGCGCATGGCGAACTGGCCGTCGTCGATGCGCCCGGCGAGGAAGTCGTCGGTGGCCAGCTCGGCCAGCACGTTGGCGGTGTCCACCAGGGTGTCCTCCATCGCCTGCCGCACGCCCGGCTTCACCTCGCGCAGGAAGACCTGGCCCAACAGCAGCGCCGCAAGCGCCACGATCAGGAAATAGCCCAGCAGGATCCGCAGTCCGATGCGCATGCGTCAGCCGGCGTCCAGCGAATAGCCGATCCCGCGGTGGGTGCGGATTGGATCGGCGTCGGCGTCGACCCGGCGCAGCTTGGCGCGCAGCGTCTTGACGTGGGTGTCGACGGTGCGTTCGCCGCTGTCCGGCGCGTCCTCCCACGCACGGTCGAGCAGCTGCGCGCGGCTGAGGATGGCGCCGGGGCGGCGCAGCAGCTCGGCCAGCAGCGCGTACTCGTAGCGCGTCAGGTCGAGGCTGGCGCCGTCGAACCGGATGCGCCGGGCCGGCGGATCGTGCTCGAAGCGGCCGTGGCGGACCGTCGCACCGTCGCCGGCGGCGCCCTCCTGCGCGGCCTGGTGCCTGCGCAGGCGGGCGCGCACGCGCGCCACCAGCTCGCGCGGCGAGAACGGCTTGGCGATGTAGTCGTCGGCGCCGAGCTCGAGGCAGAGGACGCGGTCGATCTCTTCGCTGCGCGCCGTCAGGAACACCACCGGCAGCGCGCTGAAGGCACGCAGCTGCCGGCAGACCTCGAACCCGCCGATGTCCGGCAGGCCGACGTCGAGCAGCACCAGGTCGATGCCGCCCGCCCGCACGCGCCCGGCCACGCCGCCACCCAGCAGGTGGTGTTCGACCGCGTAGCCTTCGGCGCGCAGCGGATAGGCGATGGTCTCGGCGATGGCCAGGTCGTCCTCGACGAGCAGGATGGTGGACGGCGCAGGGGCGTTGGAGTCGGGCATGGCGGCGAGCATAGCGCCCGCTGGCGCGGTTATATTCCGCGGATGCACCCCGGCACCCAGGACTCCGCCTCGCATGGGCGCCGGCACGCGGCAATCGCGCTTTCCGTCGCCGCCCTGGCCTATGCCGCGTCGCTCGCGGTCCTCCTGCGGGAGCCGGGCGCGGACCTGGTGGAGCCGCTGTTCCTGCTGGTGGTCGTCGGCGCGGCGTCTCCGCTGCTGGCCTGGGCATTGACCCGGCGCGGCGGCGGGTCGACCCCCGCGCCGCGCGACGCGCCGGCGCGCCTGCCGGCGGTGCTCGCCTATCTTGCGGTGTTCGCCGTGGTGGTCCTTGGCTGGGGCTTCAGCGCCATCCTCCAGGCGTTCCCGTCGGAACCGCTGCAGTCGGTGGTCCAGCTGCTCGCGAAGTGGGCGACGATGGTCGTGCTGCCGCTGTGGCTGTTCGTCCGCGCCACCGGACGCGGGCCGCTGTCGACCCGGCGCCTGCTGCTGGTGTTCGCGGTGATGTCGCTGGCCTACTTCGCGCTGCAGGCCGTGTTCGGACGCGGCCTGCTCGCCCTGGGCGAACTGGCGCCGGCGGCGGCCACCCTGGCCTGGGCGATCCCCGCCTGCTGGCTGTGGCAGGTGATGGAGGCCGGGCTGGCCGAGGAAGTGCTGTTCCGTCGGGTGCTGCAGGAGAAGCTGGCGATCGCGACCGGCTCCCACGTGGCCGCGGTGGCCTGGGCGTCGCTGCTGTTCGGGCTGGCCCATGCCCCGGGGCTTTGGATGCGCGGGGGGCACCTGATGGAAGGCGTGGCCGAGGCCACGCCGGCCTGGGCGGTGGCCTACTCGATCGCCATGGTGGCACCGGCCGGCGTCGCCTTCGGCGTGCTCTGGGCGCGCACGCGCTCGCTGTCGCTGGTGGTGCTGCTGCACGGCAGCGTCGACCTGCTGCCGCAGCTGGCCCCCTTCATCCGGGCCTGGACCGGCGCCTGAAGCGGGGAAGCGTCCGCCGGCGCGCACCGCGCTGCCGGTATCCTGCACCGATGAACTACCGCCACGCCTTCCACGCCGGCAACCACGCCGACGTCCTCAAGCACGTCGTGCTTCTCGCCCTGTGCGACGCGCTGCTCGCGAAGCCGGCGCCGGTGCATGCGATCGACACCCACGCCGGTCGCGGCCTCTACCGCCTGGGCGGGGCGAGCGCGCAGCGCACCGGCGAAGCCGACGACGGCATCGCCCGGCTGCTGGCGGAGGGGCCGCGCGATCCGCTGCTCCGGCGCTACATGGCCGCGGTCGCCGCCTGCCGCGGCGAGCACGGTGGCGATGCCTATCCGGGGTCCCCCTGGCTGCTGGCGCACGCGCTGCGCGGGGACGACCGCATCGTCTGCTGCGAAACCCTGCCCGAAGAGGCCGCCCACCTCGCCTCCGTGCTGGCGGGCGACCGCCGCGTGCGGGTGCACGAAGGCGACGGCTACGCCGCGCTGCGCGCACTGCTCCCTCCGCGCGACGGCGAACGCCGCTTCGGCCGTGGCCTGGTCCTGATCGACCCGCCCTACGAAACCCGACTGGCCGAGTTCGACGACGCGCTGGCCGCGATCCGCGACGGCCTGCGCCGCTTCCCCCAGGGCGTGTTCGCGCTCTGGTACCCGATCAAGCTGCGGCGCTCGCTGGGCCCGTTCCAGCGCCGCGCCGCCGACCTGCCGGCGAAGTCGGTCCTGCAGGCCGAGGTGATGGTCCGTCCGGACGACTCGCCGCTGCGCATGAACGGCAGCGGCATGCTGCTGGTCAACGTTCCCTGGCAGTTGGACGTCGCGCTCGCGCCGGCGCTGGCGGCGCTGGCGAAAGCCCTGGGCGAGCGGGATTCCAGCCATCGCCTGCACTGGCTGCGCAGCCCCGCCTGAGCCCGGGGGCGTGCAGACGGCTTTCACTTCGAACGTGCCAGCATCCGGCCCATGGTCGCAAGAAACAGACTGCCGCCGTGGCACGAGGAGATCCGCCTCCGGAACGGCCGCGAGGTCCTGGTCCGCCCCATCCGCCCCGGGGATGCGGCCGCGCTGCGCGCGGGCTTCGAACTGATGGAGCCGGGCCAGGTGCGCCGGCACCTGCTGCAGGGCGCGGACGCCATGGGGCCCGAGCACGCCAACCGGCTGTCGCAGCCGGATTCGCGCACCGAGTTCACCCTGGTGGTGTCGGAACCTCTGCCGCCGGGCGATGCCATGATCTCCGGCCTGGGCTGCGCCTCGATGCTGCCCGGCGGCCGCGAGGCGTCGCTGGCGATCCTGGTCGGCCGCAACGTGGCCGGGATGGGCCTGGCGCGGCACCTGCTGCGGCGGCTGGTCCGATGGAGCCGCGGCAAGCGGCTCGACGCCCTCCAGGGCGACGTGCCCGAGGACAACGGCCCGCTGCTCGACCTGGCCCGCTCCATGGGCTTCGCCGAGGTCGAGGGCGCGGACCCGGGCTTCGTCCGCATCCGCCTGCCGCTCGGGCTGGCGACCCCGGCGGCGGGGCTGGAAGGCGGCTCGCGCTAGACTGTGGCCCCTTGCGCCGGG
>JAAZHF010000317.1 GCA_012510865.1 Gammaproteobacteria bacterium | reverse complement strand
GTCTACGACCGGTCCGATCTCATCGTGCGCGCCATCAAGACCCTGCGCACGACCTTGCTCGAGGAGAGCCTGATCGTCGCGCTGGGGTGCCTGCTGTTCCTGTTCAATGCGCGCAGCGCGCTGGTCGCGAGCGTCATGCTGCCGGTGTGGGTGCCGATCGCGGTCATCGCCATGCGTGCGCTGGGCATGAACTCCAACATCATGAGCCTGGGCGGCATCGCGATCTCGATCGGCGTGATGGTCGATGCGGCGATCGTGATGATCGAAAACGCGCACAAGCACATCGAACGCTCCGACGGCTCCCGCAGCCGGGCCCAGCTGATCATCGACGCCTGCCGCGAAGTCGGGCCGGCGCTGTTCTTCAGCCTGATGATCATCACGGTCTCCTTCCTTCCGGTGTTCGCGCTGGAGGCGCAGGAAGGGCGCCTGTTCAAGCCGCTGGCCTTCACCAAGACCTTCGCCATGGCCGGCGGCGCGCTGTTGTCGGTGACCCTGGTGCCGGTGCTCATGCTGCTGTTCGTGCGCGGCAAGATCGTGCCCGAGCAGAAGAATCCGGTGAACCGGTTCCTGGTCGCGGCCTACCGGCCCGTGATCAACGTGGTCCTGCGGTACCGGATGGCCACGATCGCGATCGCGCTGGTCGCCCTGTTCGCCAGCCTGTGGCCGGCATCGCGCCTGGGCAGCGAGTTCATGCCCACGCTCAACGAGGGCACGCTGCTGTACATGCCCACGTCGCTCCCGGGCATGTCGGTGACCAAGGCCTCGGAGCTGCTGCAGCAGCAGGACCGGATCATCAAGGGCTTCCCGGAAGTGGAGTCGGTGTTCGGCAAGGCGGGTCGCGCCCTGACCGCCACCGACCCGGCCCCGCTGGAGATGTTCGAGACCGTCATCAACCTCAAGCCCGAGGACGAATGGCGCGACGGCATGACCACCGACAAGCTCATCGCAGAGATGGACGAGGCGCTGAAGTTCCCGGGCGTGGCCAACTCCTGGACGATGCCGATCAAGGCCCGCACCGACATGCTGGCCACCGGGATCCGCACGCCCGTGGGCATCAAGCTCTTCGGCACGGATCTGGAGCAACTCGACGCGCTGGCCACCGAGATCGAAGCGGTGGTGCGGGAGGTGCCGGGGACGACCAGCGCGTTCGCCGAACGCCTGACCGGCGCCTACTACCTCGACATCACCCCCGACCTGGGCCGCCTGGCGCAGTACGGCGTAACCCTGGGCGAGGTGCAGGACGTGGTGGCGGCCGCGCTCGGCGGCGAGATCGTCACCACCATCCTCCAGGGCCGTGAGCGCTTCAGCGCGAGCGTGCGCTATCCACGCGAGCTGCGCGACGATCCGCATCGGATCGGCAGCCAGGTCCTGGTGCCGGTCCCCGGCGGCGCCCAGGTGCCGCTCGGCGAACTGGCGCAGATCGAGGTCAGGAAGGGGGCGCCGAGCATCCGCACCGAGAACGCGATGCTGGCGGCTTACATCTACGTCGATACCCGCGAGAGCGATCTCGGCCGCTACGTGAAGGCTGCGCAGGAGGCGGTCAGCGAACAGGTGCAGTTCCCACCGGGCTATTACGTGACCTGGAGCGGTCAGTACGAATACATGCAGCGCGCCGCCGACAAGATGCGCGTTGTCATCCCCGTGACGCTGGCGCTGATCTTCCTGCTGCTGTACCTCAACTTCCGCCGGGTCACCGAGTCGTTGATCGTGATGCTGTCGGTGCCCTTCGCACTGGTCGGCGGCGTGTGGTTGATGTGGCTGCTCGACTACAACACCAGCGTCGCGGTAATCGTCGGCTTCATCGCGCTGGCCGGCGTCGCAGCTGAAACCGGCGTGGTCATGCTGATCTACCTCGACCACGCGCTGGAGGCGCGCGCCGCGCAGAGGCAGGCCGAAGGCCGCTCGCTGGATGCTGGCGACCTGCGCGAAGCGATCATCGAAGGCGCGGTCGACCGTGTACGTCCGAAGATGATGACCGTGGTGGCGATCATGGCTGGCCTGCTGCCGATCATGTGGAGCAGCGGCACCGGCTCCGAGGTCATGCGTCGTATCGCCGCGCCGATGGTGGGCGGCATGGTGTCGTCCACGGTGCTGACCCTGGTCGTGATCCCGGCGCTGTACTCGCTGATCAAGCAGCGGCAACTGGCCAGGAAGCCGCCGGCACCCACTGCGCTGCCCGTGGAGATGCGGTGATGCGGCCGTTCAACACATGCACGGACGGATCGTCCGCGCACGCGCGGACGTGGACTTGCGCCCGTTGGCGACAGTCCCGGGCGTTTGTGACTGCGACCACGCTCATGCAGGTTGACCTGTGTGCGAGACACAGGTCTAGCCTGACCTACACCCTGCCGGGAGTGCGCCAATGACGGTCACCGACAAAGCAGTACCGCCGCTGATGACGGTCCGCCAGCTGGCCCGACAGGGCGACGTCACGGTGCATGTGGTGCGCAACTATCTGCGGCGCGGCCTGCTGCAGGCGGCGAGGCACACCGAGAGTGGCTACCAACTGTTCTCGGCTTCGGAGCTCCAGCGCCTGCACTTCATTCGCACCGCCCAACAGCTCGGCTTCACGCTGGCGGAGATCGAGGAGATCATCCGCCACAGCCTGCTGCGACATAGTCCCTGCCCGTTTGTGCGGGACATCATCCGACGCCGACTCGACGACACCCGCCAGCAACTGGACAACCTGCTCGCCATGCACGCGCGGATGGAACATGCCGTCCACGCCTGGTCTTCGCTGCCGGATTCCATCCCGACTGGCAATGATGTCTGCGCATTGATCGAATCCGTTGCCGCCGCTGAGGGCGGCGGGTTCGTCAGGTCCACCCCGCGGCGCCTCCTTGGACGCCGCCCCACTCAGGAGAATTTGCCATGACTGTCCCCGGTCCTGCCACCTCGGGGTCCCGACGTTGGGTCTTCTGGATCTTCCTGGCGCTGGCCTTGTTCTATCTCGGCTTCGAGCACCGCGCCCACCTTGCGGGAACGCTCCGCTGGCTGCCGCTGGCCATCCTGCTGCTATGCCCCCTGTTGCACGTGTTCATGCACAAGGGGCATGGCGGTCACGGCGGTCATGGGCGCGACAGCAATGCCGACGACACACCTCACGGCCAGCATGAGAGCCGGCGCACGCGGACGCTGGATGACGAAACGTCCGGCCCCTCGAACGGAGGACGATGACATGCACGCACCTGACTCCGGCTACGGTCTTTGGCTCCTCGCCGCCATCAACGCCGCGTTCTTCATCTTCTTCGCCTGGAGCTTCTACAAACCGCTGACCCGGTGGGACTGGCGTGGGTTCGGGATGTTCTCCGCATTCGTCGTGGCCCTGTTCGCGGAAATGTATGGCTTCCCGCTGACGCTGTACGTCCTGGGCGGGTGGCTCAGCGCCAACTATCCGCAGGTCAACTGGCTCAGCCACGACGCCGGCCATCTGCTGGAGATGTGGTTCGGCTGGCGCGCCAATCCGCATTTCGGTCCATTCCACCTCGCGAGTTTCGTCCTGATCGGCGGCGGCTTCTGGCTGCTGTCGGCAGCTTGGCCCGTGCTGTATCGGGCACAGCGTGAGGGTCGGCTTGCCCGGGAGGGCGTCTATGCGCGCTTGTGTCACCCGCAGTACGTCGCCTTCGTATTCGTACTGACCGGTTTCCTCCTGCAGTGGCCCACGCTGCTCACGCTCGTCAGCTATCCGGTGCTGGTGTGGGCCTATGCCCGCCTCGCGCGTCGTGAGGAGAGGGATTGCCTGAGCCGCTTCGGCGAGGACTACGTGAGCTATATGCAGGAGGTGCCGGCCTTCATACCGCGACGCCGGCGCGGTCCTGTCCGATCGGCGGGGGAAGCCCGATGAAGGCCGACCGTCGTGTTCCATCCCTTCGTGCTCTAGCAGTCTCGCTGTTTCGCCTCACATCCATGCAAGGAGTCCACACAATGAACAACGTCACACATGCCGCCTGTTTTTCTGGCCCACGCACCAATCCCAATCGCTGGTTCGCCGCGCTGGCGCTGGCGGGCGCCTTCGCCTTCTCCTTCGCACTGCCGGGGGTTGCTTCCGCGAGCGAAGGCGGGTTCCGCCACAACGTGTTGATGCGCGGCCAGGTTCTGGAGCCGCAGGACGACACACTGGTGGTCTGCGTCGGCAAGGCCGACGGAGCCCAGGTCGACCAGGTGCTGGATGTGATCCGGCACAAGCGCCGTAACCGCGGTCCTCGGGATATCGGGCCGCGCTTTCGCCGGGAAGCCGTCGGTCAGGTGCGCATTACCGGGCTGTTCGACGACCACTACGCAGAGGCTGAAGTGATCTCCGGAAAGCCCAAGGTCAATGACATCGTCGAGCTGATTCGACCGTGAGCAAGCCACGCGTCCGGCGCGATCTGCGCCGGACGTGCGCCCGCTCTCCGCCATCACTTCCTGCCAGAACCGGAGCTCATCATGACCTCGACTTCCCGCCCGACGCTGCAGTTCCTCGGTGCCGCCGGCACCGTCACCGGATCGCGCTACCTGGTCGAGGCCAATGGCCAGCGCGTGCTGGTCGACTGCGGTCTCTTCCAGGGCTACAAGCAGCTGCGCGACCGCAACCGGGCACCGTTCCCAGTCGATCCGGCGTCCATCGACGCGGTGGTCCTGACCCATGCCCATCTGGATCATTCGGGCTACCTGCCGGCGCTGGTCAAGCAGGGATTCCGCGGCCGGATCCACTGCACCCACGCCAGCGTGGCCCTGTGTGGCCTGCTGCTTCCCGACAGCGGGCACCTGCTTGAAGAAGAGGCGGAATACGCAGCCCGCAAGGGGTACTCCAAGCACAAAGAACCTCGACCGCTTTACACCGAGGAGGACGCCCGCCGCAGCCTGAAGCAGCTCAAGGGGCATGACTACGAGCGCGACATCGAGGTCGCGTCGGGCTACACGGTCCGCTTCCATCCCGCCGGCCACATCCTGGGTGCCGCGCACCTCAGCTTGGACGTCCAGGGCCAGCGCCTGCACTTCAGTGGCGATCTGGGGCATCAGCAGGAATCGCTGATGAATCCGCCCACGCCGCTGCCCGCCTGTGACGTGCTGGTCTGCGAGTCCACGTATGGCGACCGCGAACACATTCCCATCGACCAGGAAGCGGAACTGGCCCCCATCATCCGCCGCGTTGCCGCCCGCGGGGGCGTGATCGTCATCCCCGCCTTTGCCATCGGCCGCGCCCAGGCGCTCATGCTGCATATCGCCCGGCTGCGCGAGCGCAATGAGATTCCCCGCGCGCCGGTCTATCTCAACAGCCCGATGGCGATCAACGCGACCCCGCACTACCACGCCCACCATCCCGAGCACCACGTGTCCGAAGAGGACTGCCAGCGGATGTTCGACGTGGCCACCTTCGTCAACACTGTAGAAGAGTCGAAGGCGCTCAACCGCCAGCGCGGGCCGATGATCATCATCTCGGCCAGCGGCATGATCACCGGCGGGCGCGTGTTGCACCACATCGAGGCGTTCGGCCCCGATGACCGCAACGCGATCCTGCTCGCGGGCTACCAGGCCGGAGGAACACGCGGTGCCGCGCTGGCGGCAGGCAAGCGCACGTTGCGCATGTTCGGCCGCGAGGTCCCCATCCGCGCTGAAGTGGTGCAGCTGGAAGGCTTCTCCGGCCACGCCGACGCCGGGGAGTTGCTGGACTGGATGCGCACCGCGCCGTCCGCGCCGCGCGTGGTGTACCTCACCCATGGCGAGCCCGATGCAGCCGACACGCTGCGCGGGCGCGTGCAGCGTGAACTGGGCTGGCGTGCGCGCGTGCCGGAGCACCTGGAGCTAGTCGGATTGGAGGATGCGAGATGACCACGCAGGCCCCGGGCCACACCCGCCTGCGCGTCACCCGTGCCGGCATCGACACCTACCAGCAGCCGGTGGTCTATATGCACCGTGACTGCGAAGTCTGCCGCTCGGAAGGCTTTGCCGCGATGACGCGCGTGAGGCTGGACGTCGGCGCGCGCACGCTGGTGGCGACGCTGAACGTGGTCGTCGACGATCGGCTCGGCCTCGACGAGGTGGCGCTGTCGGAGGCCGCGTGGACGCTCCTCGATCCCATGCGCGATGCCCTCGCCCGGGTGCGGCATGCGGAACCCGCGTCGTCGGCAGGCGCGCTCCGCGCCAAGGTGTTCGGGGCACGGCTGGACGACGCGCAGTACCTCGCCCTGGTGCAGGACGTGATGGAAAGCAGGCTGTCGGACCTGGAGCTTGCCGCTTTCGTCACGGCCAGCGCGGGCGACCGCCTCGACAACGCCGAGACGACCTCGCTGACACGGGCCATGATCGCCGTTGGCCAGCGCCTGGATTGGGGCGATGGGCCGGTGCTGGACAAGCATTGCGTCGGCGGCCTGCCCGGCAATCGCACCACGCCGATCGTGGTGGCCATCGTGGCTGCGCTGGGCTACCGCATCCCGAAGACGTCCTCGCGCGCGATCACGTCGCCCGCGGGCACCGCCGACACCATGGAGGTCATGGCGCCCGTGGCGCTCGATCTGGCGGCGATGCGCCGGGTGGTGGAGCGCGAGGGCGGCTGCATCGTCTGGGGTGGCAACGTGCGCCTGAG
>JAAZHF010000003.1 GCA_012510865.1 Gammaproteobacteria bacterium | reverse complement strand
TGAGGTCGAGCAGCTCGCCGGCGGCGGTCACCAGCTTCAGCCCCACGACCCACTCGCGGGTGTTGCCATAGCGCAGCACGCGGATGCCGCCGGCATTGGTGGCGATGTTGCCGCCGATGGTGCACGAGCCGCGCGAGGCGAAGTCCACCGGGTACTGCAGCCCCTGCGCGCGCGCCGCCTCCTGCACCGCCTCCAGCGGCGCGCCGGCCTCGACGGTCAGCGTGCGGTCGACCGGGTCGTAGGCCAGCACGCGGCGCATGCGCTCCAGGCTCAGCACCAGTTCGCCGCAGGCCGCCACTGCGCCGCCGGAGAGCCCGGTCCGCCCGCCCGAGGGCACCACCGGCACCCCTCCCGCGGCGGCCCAGCGCATCACCGCCTGCACCTCGTCGACGCTGGAAGGAAGCGCCACCGCCAGCGGCGCCGGGGTCCAGCGCCGGGTCCAGTCGCGGCCGTAGTGCAGCAGCGCGTCGGGGGCCGTCGCCAGGCGCAGGCCGGGCACGGCCTGGCGCAGTGAATCCAGTCTCGGGTCGCTCATCGCCTTGCCGCCACGGTGGAGGCCACAGCGTGCCAGCGCGCCGGCCCGGGGTCCAGCGCTGCAGTGCAACATCGACGCCCGGCTGGCACACTGGCACCTCTCCGCCAGGGCCTCCGGACGCGATGAAGACCTCCTACCCCCGCAAGGACATCCGCGTGCTGCTGCTGGAGGGCGTGAGCCCCAGCGCGGTGGACGTGTTCCGCGACGCCGGCTACTCCGGCATCGAAGTCCATGCCGGCTCGCTGTCCGGCGACGAGCTGCGCGAGCGCATCCGCGAGGCGCACATCGTCGGCATCCGCTCGCGCACCCAGCTCACCGCCGAGGTCCTGGGCGAGGCGCGGCGCCTGATGGCCGTGGGCTGCTTCTGCATCGGCACCAACCAGGTCGACCTGCAGGCGGCCGCGCGCGCCGGCGTCCCGGTGTTCAACGCGCCCTACTCCAACACCCGCAGCGTGGCCGAGCTGGTGCTGGCCGAGATCATCCTGCTGATGCGCGGCGTGCCCGCGCGCCACGCCGCGTGCCTGCGCGGCGGCTGGCTGAAGTCGGCCGCCGGCAGCCACGAAGTGCGCGGCAAGACCCTGGGCATCGTCGGCTACGGCCACATCGGCACCCAGGTCGGACTGCTGGCCGAGGGACTCGGGATGCGGGTGCTGTTCCACGACATCGAGTCCAAGCTGTCGCTGGGGAACGCGCGCGCCGCCGCCGGCCTCGACGACCTGCTCGCGCGCGCGGACGTGGTCACCCTGCACGTGCCCGAGACGCCGGCCACCCGCATGATGATCGGCGCCACCGAGCTGGCGGCGATGAAGCCCGGCGTGCACCTCATCAACGCCTCGCGCGGGACCGTGGTCGACATCGACGCGCTGGCCGCCGCGCTGGAGAGCGGCCACGTCGGGGGCGCCGCGATCGACGTGTTCCCGGTCGAGCCCAAGGGCAACGACGAGCCCTTCCAGTCGCCCCTGACCCGCTTCGACAACGTGCTGCTGACGCCGCACGTCGGCGGCAGCACGCTGGAGGCGCAGGACAACATCGGCCGCGAGGTCGCCTCCAAGCTGGTCCGCTACAGCGACAACGGCAGCACGCTGTCGGCGGTCAACTTCCCGGAAGTGACCCTGCCCGGCCACGAGGGCAGCCAGCGCATCCTGCACATCCACCGCAACGTGCCCGGCGTGCTGTCGCGCGTCAACGAGGTGTTCTCGCAGGCGGGCCTCAACATCGACGGCCAGTACCTGCGCACGGACCCGGACGTCGGCTACGTCGTCATCGACGTGGGCGCGAGCGCGGAGCAGGCGCAGGCGCTGCGCGCACAGCTGGCGGCGATCCCGGACACCCTGCGCACGCGCGTGCTGTACTGACCGCCGCGAGCGATCAGGGCCGCTCCTGCAGCTCCAGCCACTTGCGGGCCATGCGGCGCAGCGAGGCGTCCATCGCCGGGTCGGCGGCGATGGCTGCGACCGGGAGCCATGCCAGGTCGTGCGACTCCTCGCCCACCACGAAGCGCTCGTCGGCGCCGGCGCGCACCACGTAGCGCACGTCGTAATGCCAGTGGCCGGGCACGCCCCCGCGCTCCGGGCTCCAGTGCCGGTCGAGGTCGAAGACGCCGCCTTCCAGCCGCAGCCCGGGCAGCCCGCTCTCCTCGCCGGCCTCGCGCAGCGCCACCCGCGCGAGGTCGGCGTCGCCGTCGGCGTGCCCGCCGGGCTGCAGCCAGCGGTCGAGCTTGCGGTGGTGCGTGAGCAGCGCCCGCCGCCCGTCGGCGCTCACCAGCCAGGCCGAGGCGGTGAAGTGCCCCGCTAGCCGCTCGCGCACGAAGGGGTCGCCGGCGTCGCGCAGCAGTTCGATGAACAGCCGCGCCTCCTCCGATTCGCCGGGGCAGGCGCCGGCGTGTGCGATGAATGCGGATTCGAGCAGGGCGCGGGGATCGTTCGGCATCGGTGGCTGTCGCGGGGACGGCGTCGCGGGAGGCCGGCCATTATCGCCGCCGCGCGCTGCACTGCGGCTTGTGCCCGTGCACTCGCTTTGGCAAGGTACGGCAGCCGTGGCGCCGTGCGCCAACCATCGCGGCACGGCTCCAAGGGGTGAGCGTGCCGGGGCAGACAACCAAGGGGAGAAGCTTCGGATGCTGCAAGCGCTCATGAGGGTCAAGCCGGTCGAGCCGGCGCCACACGTCGATGCCGGCGAGCCGGTCGAAGGCAGCCTGCAAGGCGAAGCCACCATCAAGCGCACGCTGACCGCACGCCACCTGGTGCTGCTGGGCGTGGGCGCGGTGATCGGCGCCGGCATCTTCGTGCTCACCGGCCAGGCCGCCGCCGACCACGCCGGGCCGGCGATCATGCTCAGCTTCGTGCTGGCCGGCCTGGCCTGCGCCTTCGCCGGCCTGTGCTACGCCGAGTTCTCCGCGATGATGCCGGTGTCGGGCAGCGCCTATTCCTACTCCTACGCCACGCTGGGCGAGTACGTCGCCTGGTTCATCGGCTGGTGCCTGGTGCTGGAATACCTGTTCGCGTCGAGCACGGTGGCCGTCGGCTGGTCGGGCTACCTGGTCAGCTTCCTCACCACGACCCTGGGCGTGCCCTTCCCGGCCGAGCTGGCGTCGGCGCCGATCACCTGGAACGGCACCGAGTTCGTGCGCACCGCGGGCGTCATCAACCTGCCCGCCATCCTGATCGTGGCCGCCGTCAGCGGCCTGTGCTACGTCGGCATCACCCAGTCGGCCTTCGCCAACGCCATCGTGGTCGCGATCAAGGTCGCGGTGATCGCGGCCTTCCTGGGCTTCGGCGTGCAGTACATCGACCCGGCCAACTTCACCCCCTTCATCCCCGAGAACCAGGGCCCCGGCCGCTTCGGCATGGAGGGCGTGTTCCGGGCGGCGACCATCGTGTTCTTCGCCTACATCGGCTTCGACGCGGTCTCCACGGCGGCCGGCGAAGCGAAGAACCCGCAGCGCGACATGCCCATCGGCATCCTCGGCTCGCTGGTGGCCTGCACCCTGATCTACATCGCCGTGTGCGCGGTGCTGGTCGGCATCGCCCCCTACGACGAGCTCGGCACCGCCAAGCCGGTGGCCACCGCGCTCGAGCTGGCCATGCGCGACAACCCCGGCGCCAACCTGGAATGGCTCAAGACCGCGGTCGAGATCGGCGCCATCGCCGGCCTGTCCTCGGTGATCCTGGTGATGCTGATGGCGCAGCCGCGCATCTTCTATTCGATGTCGCGCGACGGCCTGCTGCCGAAGATGTTCGGCAAGGTGCATCCGAAGCACCAGACGCCCTACATCGGCACCATCCTGGTGGGCATCGTCGCCTGCCTGCTGGCCGGCTTCATGCCGCTGAGCGTGCTCGGCGAACTGGTGTCGATGGGCACCCTGATCGCCTTCGCCACCGTCTGCCTGGGCGTGTTCGTGCTCCGCTTCACCCGGGCCGACATCGTGCGTCCGTTCCGGGTGCCGCTGTTCTGGCTGATCTGCCCGGCGGGCGTGGTCGCCTGCCTGTTCCTGTTCATGCAGTCGTTCATGGAACACTGGCTGATCTTCGTGCTGTGGACGATCCTCGGCCAGCTGATCTACTTCGGCTACGGCTTCCGCCACAGCAAGCTCAACAAGCGCGCCTGACGCGAAGGGCCCGCGCAAGATGGACACGCCCGTCGCCGTCAAGAAGATCGGCCCCGTGCTCGCGACCTTCATGGTCGCGAACAACATGATCGGCTCCGGCTTCTTCCTGCTGCCGGCCACCCTGGCGAAGTCGGGGACCGTGACCGCGCTGTCCTGGCTGATCGGCACCCTGCTCGCGGTGGCCCTGGGCGCGGCCTTCGCCCGGATCGCCCGCCAGCACCCGGACCTGACCTCGCCCGACGACTACGTGCGACCGGCGCTGGGACGCGACATGGGCTTCCTGGCGTCCACCCTGTACTGGCTGTCGTCGTGGATCGGCAACAACGCCATCGCGGTCGCGGCCTTCGGCTACCTGCTCATCCTGCTCCCGATCGAGGACACCCTCGGGGTGCGCCTCGCCGGGCAGGTGCTGCTGATCTGGGCGATGTTCGGCCTCAACCTGCTCGGTCCGCGGAGCACGGCGCGCTTCCAGTCGTTCTGCGTGGTGTTCGGCCTGCTGCCGGTGGCGGCGATCCTCGTGGCCGGCTGGGTGCACTTCAACCCCGGGCTGTTCAGCGCCGGCTGGAACGTCAGCGGCGAGTCCGATCCCGCGGTCGCGTTCGGTTCGCTGGCCGTGGTGTTCTGGGCCTTCATCGGGCTCGAGACCGGCGCCATGGTCGCCGGCGTCGTGCGCGATCCGGACCGGAACGTGCCGGTCGCCACCCTGGGCGGCATCGTCCTCGCGGGCGCGGTGTACCTGACCTCGTCGGTGCTGATGATGGGCATCGTCCCGGTGCAGGAGCTGGCCGGCTCCAGCGCGCCGTTCGCGCTGGTCGCGGGCCGGATGTTCGGCGAATGGGCGATCCCGGTGATCGCCGCCGCCGCGGCGCTGAAGGCCACCGGGACGCTGGGCGGCTGGATGCTGGTCACCGGCGAGTCCGGCGTCCGGGCCGCCCAGCGCGGCTTCCTCCCCGCCGTGTTCGGCCGCGTGCGCCGCAACGGCGCCGCCTCCACCGGCCTGCTGCTGGTGGTCGTGGCGATGACCCTGATCGCACTGACCACGCTGTCCGACTCGGTGTCCTCGCAGTTCGAGGTCATCATCAACATGGCGGTGACCCTGGTGGTGATGGCCTACGTGGCCGCGGGCCTGAGCCTGCTGATGGGTACCCCGGCGCGCCCCGCCACGGTCACCGACCGGCTGCTGGGCATGGGCGCGCTGGTCGCCTGCGGCCTGCTGGTCTGGTCGACGCCCATCGACACCCTGATCGGCGCCGTGATCATCGCCCTGCTCGCCCTGGCGGCCTACCGCGGCTTCGGGCGGCGCTAGAATCGGCGCATGAACGAGCCCCTGCCTTATGACGTCCACCGGCTGCGGGAGCTGGCCGGGGAGATCATCGTCAACGTGCGCGAGCTGGCGGCGCGCGGTTGGACGCCCGCGACCAGCAGCAACTTCTCGCACCGGCTCGACGGCAGCCACGCCGCGATCACGGTCTCGGGCCGCGACAAGGGCAAGCTGCGCGAGGACGACATCATGGTCGTCGACTTCGACGGGCGCGCCGTCGGCAGCGGGCACCGGCCCTCGGCCGAGACCCTCCTGCATACCCGGCTGTATGCGCGCTCGCCGGACGTCGGCTGCGTGCTGCACACGCACTCGCGGGCGCAGACCGTCGCCTCGCGCCTGTTCGCGGGCGCCGGCCACGTGCGGCTCGAGGGCTACGAACTGCTGAAGGCCTTCCGCGGCAACGACACCCACGAAGCCGCCCTGGACGTCCCGGTGCTGCCGAACTCGCAGGACATCCCCACGCTCGCCGCCCAGGTCGACGCCCTGCTCGACGCGGGCCCGATGTGGGGCTACCTGATCGACGGCCACGGCCTGTACGCCTGGGGCCGGGACAAGGCCGAGGCCCGCCGCCACCTCGAGGCCTTCGAGTTCCTGCTCGGCTGCGAGCTCGAGCTGCGGCTGCTCACGCGGGGCCTCTGAACGCGCTACGCTGGCCGGCCCACCCCACGCACTGGAGATCCGCGATGAGCCGACTGCGCATCTTCGCCGACGACGACCCCGGCACCGTCCTGTTCGAGACCACCGACGGCGCGGAGATGAGCGCCGAGCTCGGGAAGATCGGCGTCACCTTCGAGCGCTGGCGGGCCAGCCGCCCGGTGGCCGCCGGCGCGAGCCAGGAGGACGTGCTCGCGGCCTACCGCGACGACATCGACCGCATCCGCGCCGAGCGCGGCTTCACCACGGTCGACGTGGTCAGCATCGCGCCCGACGACCCGAAGCGGGAGCAGATGCGCCGGACCTTCCTCGACGAGCACTTCCACAAGGAGGACGAGGTCCGGTTCTTCGTCGCCGGCTCGGGCCTGTTCACCCTGCACGTGGACGGCCGCGTGTACGAGGTGGAGTGCGTCAAGGACGACCTGATCGCGGTGCCCGACGGCACCACGCACTGGTTCGACATGGGCGCGGAGCCGGAGTTCGTCGCGATCCGCTTCTTCCAGCAGCCCGACGGCTGGGTCGGCCACTTCACCGGCACCGACATCGCGAGCCGCTTCCCGCGCTACGAAAAGGCATGAAGACCGCGATCCTGACCGACATCGAAGGCACCGCGGGGAGCATTTCCTTCGTGCGCGACGTGCTGTTCCCGTACGCGCGCCGGGAGCTGCCGCGGTTCGTGGCCGAGCACGGCCGCGAGCCCGAGGTGCGGCGCTGGCTGGACCAGGTGGCGATCGAACACGGCGCGATGTGCGACGACGCCATGATCGTCGAGATCCTGCAGGGCTGGATCGACGAGGACCGCAAGCACACCGCGCTCAAGGCGCTGCAGGGGATGATGTGGACCGACGGCTACCGGCGCGAGGACTTCACAGCGCACGTGTACCCGGCCGCGGTCGCCGGCCTGCGCCGCTGGCATGCCGCCGGGCACCCGCTGGCGGTGTACTCGTCGGGGTCGGTGCCGGCGCAGGAGATGTTCTTCGGGCACTCCGACGCCGGCGACCTCCTGCCGCTGTTCGGCGCCTTCTTCGACACCGAGGTGGGCGGCAAGCGCGACGCGGCGAGCTACGTGCGCATCGCCGCCGAGCTGGAGCGCGAGCTGGGCTCGGTGCTGTTCCTGTCCGACGTGGTCGCCGAGCTCGACGCCGCGCGCGCGGCCGGCATGCGCACGGTGCTGGTCGACCGCCGCGAGGACTACCCCGAGCCGCGCACGGGCGCCCAGTGCAACGGCCACCCGCGCGTGGAACGCTTCGACGCGATCGAGCCCTGAGCGCGCTCAGCGCGCGGGCGGGGTGAGCACGTCCAGGCGGTAGCGGGTCGACGCCCGCTGCTCGCCCTGCCAGCGGTCGAAGGCGCGGACCTCGATCGCATGCGTTCCCGGCGCCAGGCCGGTCGGCAGCGCGCCCCTCCACAGATGCGGCGAAGGCACCGCTTCGGGCGAGCGGTCGAGCCCGCGCAGCGCGGGCGCGGCGTCGTCGCGCGCGTTCTCCGCCAGCAGCGCCGGATCCGGGCGCTCGACGCGCAGCATCGGCGTCCACTCGCCGTCGTCCACGCGGTATTCGACGCGGGTGTCGGGCAGGCCCATGTACACGTTGGCGTACACCGCCCACGCCGGATAAGCGCCCCGGCGCAGCACGCGCGGCGCGTGCAGGTGCATCGCCGCGGTGCGCGAGGGCTCGTCCGCGGGCAGCCGCGCCGGATGCCAGGACAGCCGGTAGCCTCCGTCGCGTGCGATCTCCAGGCGCGCGTGGCCGTTCGGCGTGCCGTCGGCCATGGTCGCGTCGGGGATGCCGTCCGCGTCGGGCGCCCCCGACCAGAACGCGCCGCTGGCCGCGCCGACGTTGAACTCGTGCAGCGGCGCGGCCCCGTGCCAGCCGTCCGCCGGACCGTGCATGTGGTGGCGCAGCGTGTGCCGGTGGCCGCTGATCACCAGCAGCTTCGGGACCTCCCGCAGCAGCGCGAACAGGCGCTCGCGGTCTGCGGCGCGGAACGTTTCCGGCCGGCCGGGCTGCGCCGTGTCGAACAGCGGGATGTGCACCGCGAGCACCAGCAGCCGGTCCTTCGACAGCGTCGGCAGCCAGGCCTCGAGGAAGTCGAACTGGTCCTCGCGCAGGCCGCCGACGTAGCCGCCGCGCGGCCCGGACGGCAGGACCACGTCGTCGAGCAGGACGAAGTCCGCTTCCGGCTCGTGCCAGGCGAAGGTGTCCGGCCCGTAGACGGCGCGGAACGAGGAAAGGGAATCGCAGTCGCCGGAGGCATCCGGGTCGAGGTCGTGGTTACCGGTCAGGTGCAGCCACTGCAGGCCCAGGCGCGCCGTGACCGCGTTGATGCCGGGATAGAGGTCCACGGCGTCGTCGACGATGTCGCCCAGGCTGATGCCCAGCCGTGCGCGGGGTGGTCCCCCGGCCAGCAGCGGTTCGACGATGTCGCGGGCGTAGTAGTCGAGCTGTTCGGCCGACTTCACCTGGGGATCGGCGAACAGCAGGACCCGGAGCGGGCCTGCGTCCGCCTCCGGGGCGCGCCGCAGCGCGAAGTCCGCGCCCGCGTGATCTCGCAGCCGGGCGCCGTCCGCGGCGGGCGCGTGCCACGTTGCCGGAAGCCCGTCGCCGCGCACGCCGGCCGTCCAGCCGGCCGGCTTGAGCACGAACACCGGCACCCCGGGCCGGGCCTCCAGCGCGTAGCGGCCGTCGCCGTCCGTCCGCGCCAGCGTCCGCCCGTCCGACACCAGCACCCCGGGGATCCCCGGCTCGCCCGGTCCCGGCACGCCGTTTCCGTCGCGGTCGTCGAACACCCGCCCCTGCCACGGCACCGCGGCGGCGGCAGCGGCCGTGGCGGCGGCGGGCACGGACAGCAGCAGCAGCGCGGCCAGCGCCCAGGCACGCTTCGACATCGGACCTCCAGGACCCATGGACTGGCCCATTATGCCGCCGGCCGACGTTTACCTGCGGGATGCGTGCCGGCATATGATGGAGCCGGACGTAGGCTGGCGGGGAAGTCATGGACGCGTCTCGGGGGACGTCAGGATGATCGCCGGAAGGACCTGGACTGCCTGGAAGGCCTGGCTGGCGTGCGCGGCCGCCATCGCGCTCGTGTTGCTGGCGTCCGTGCCCGCGCGGGCGGGGACGATCGAACTGACGCCGGCGACGAGCGAATTCGCCCTGTCGCCGCACGTCGGCTACCTGCACGACACCACCGCCGCGGACACCTTCGACGACGCCTGGCGCCGGCTCGAGGCCGGTGCGTTCCAGCCGCTGCCCGGCGGCAACCCGGCCTTCGGATTCCAGGACGGCGCGTTCTGGGTGCACGCGCGCGTGGTCAACCACCACCCGGAGGAGCGTCGCTGGCTGCTGGTGCAGACCTACCCGCTGAGCGACCACCTCGACCTCTACGTCCGCCATCCCGACGGCCGCGTCGAGCACCAGGCCGGCGGCGACGCCCTGCCCTTCGCCGCGCGCGCGATCCGCTACCGCCATCCGAACTTCCTGCTCGACCTGCCGCAGGGCGAACCCGTGGACATCCTGTTCCGTGTGCAGAGCCAGAGTTCGATGCAGGTGCCGCTGGTGCTGTACACGCCGGCGGCCTTCACCGAACTCTCGCGCGACGCGCAACTGGCCATCGGCCTGTACTACGGCATCCTGCTGGCGCTGTTCTTCTACAACCTGGTGCTGTGGCTGGTGCTGCGCGACGCCAGCTACTTCTGGTACCTGTTCCACATCAGCGCCTTCGGCCTGGTGCTGTTCTGCCTCAACGGCCTTGGCTTCGAGTACCTGTGGCCGCGCAACACCTGGCTGGCGGACAAGTCGGTGCCGCTGTCGATCAGCCTGGCCCTGATCGGCATGCACCAGTTCGCGCGCGTGTTCCTCGGCCTCGGCGAGCGCTGGCCCGCGGGCAACCGCGTTAGCATGGTCGCGATCGCCGCGTTCGTGGGCTTCGGCATCGCCGCGGTGTTCGTGCCCTACCGCGTCATCACGCCGGCGGTGTCGCTGGCGGTGCTGGCCAGCAGCGTCTGGATCACGGTGGTCGGCATCGCCGCGGTGCGCAAGCAGTACGCGCCGGCGAAGCTGTTCCTGCTGTCCTGGGCCATGTTCCTGGCCGGCACGGCGATCTACACCCTGGTGGCCTTCGGCGTGATCCCCAAGACCTTCTACACCGAATACGGGGTGCAGATGGGCTCGGCGCTGGAGATGCTGTTCCTGTCGGTCGCGCTCAGCTACCGCTACGCGTCGCTGCGGCACGAGAACGAGCGCATCGTCAGCGAGGCCAACGTCCAGCTCGAGCGCAAGGTGGCGCAGCGCACCCGCGAGCTGCGCAACACCCTGGACCAGCTCGAGGAGGCGCATTCGCGCCTGCGCGAGTCCAGCCGCCGCGACGGCCTGACCGGACTGTTCAACCGTTCCCACTTCCACGACGCCTTCGAGCGCCTGCTGCTGGCCTGCAACGAGGAGCGCCGGCCGCTGTCGCTGCTGATGGTCGACCTGGACTTCTTCAAGTCGATCAACGACGAGCACGGCCACCTGGTCGGCGACGACGTGCTCCGGGCCGCCGCACAGCGCATCGGCGACGCGCTCAAGCCGCACGACGCCCTGTTCGCGCGCTTCGGCGGCGAGGAATTCGTCATCGTCCTGCCCCGCACCGACCTGCGCGCCGCGGTCGCGGTCGCCGAGGACGTGCGCCGCGCGATCTCGTCCAGGCCCTGCGTGTCCCAGCACGGCCCCGACGTGGTGGTCTCGGCCAGCGTCGGCGTGCATACCGTGGTGCCGGGCACCATGGACGACATGGAGGACGCGCTGCAGGTGGCCGACCAGGCCCTGTACGCCGCCAAGGCCAACGGGCGCAACTGCGTCCGCACCTCGATCTCCGCGGCCTGAGCGCGGCCGGCCCCGCTCAGCTGCGAGCGCGGTTCGCGTACAGCCAGGCCAGCGTCACGCCCGCAAGCGCGCCCAGCACCTCCATCACCACCCGGAAGCCGAGGCCGTCCGGGTCGTGGATCCGGGCCAGCGCGATGCGCGCGTACACCGGCGACTCCAGCCTGGCCACGCCCAGGTAGAACAGGTGCCACGCGTCGATGCCGGCGGCGACCGCCACCGCGGCCAGGCAGGCCCAGCCGACGGCGTGGCCCGGTGCCCAGCGCGCACGGGCGCCGATGGCGTGGAACAGCGCGTAGGCCAGGAGCCCCGCCAGCAGCGCGATCAGTCCCGCTTCCAGGTCGTCCGGCCAGCCCGGGTGCAGCGGCAGGTTCACCCGTCCCGCCCCGCGCCGCGCACCGCGGCCAGCAGCACGCCGTCGGCGACCAGCCGGACCGCGGCGGCGACGTCGGCATCGAGCGCGCGGTCGCGGTCGAGCCTCGGGATGCGCTCCCGCACCAGCCGGTGGGCGGCCCCGACCGCCGTGCCGGGGTGGAAGGCGCCCGGCCCGGCCAGCTCCGCGCGCAGCGCCTCGACCTCCTCCATGAAGCGCGCGTGGTCCGGGGAGCCCGCGGGCGGCGCACCCGACACCTTGGCGGCAAGCGCCTTGGCGTCGCCCCCGCGCGCGAGATCGCGGGCGGCGTTGATCATGTCGCGGCGCAGGTCCAGCGCCTGTGCCGCCGTGTACAGCTCCAGGCCCAGCACCTTGCCGAGGTCGTCGGCCATGGCCAGCACGTGGCGGGCCTCGTTGGCGCCCATCGACACGTGGTCCTCGGCGTTGGCGCTGGTGGGGATCGAGTACACGCTGGCCGGGTGCGCGCGGCTGGCGAGGTCGTTGACGATCGCCGCCGCCGTGTACTGCACGATCATGAAGCCGGATTCGGTGCCGTCCTCGTTGCCGATCAGGAAGGCCGGCAGGCCGTCGTTGGTGGCCGGGTCGACCAGTTTGTTGAGGCGGCGCTCGCTGATCGAGGCCAGCACCGGGATCGCGGCCTTGAGGTAGCTCATCGCCAGCGCCAGCGGCATGCCGTGGAAGTGGCCGGCGGAGATCACCTGCTCCTCGACGCGCTCCGCGGCCCGGTCGGGGAACACCAGTGGATTGTCGGTGACGGCGTTGAGTTCGACCTCGAGCACGCGCGCGGCCTGGGCCGCGGCATCGCGGACCGCGCCGTG
>JAAZHF010000316.1 GCA_012510865.1 Gammaproteobacteria bacterium | reverse complement strand
GGCTCGCCACGCTGCTGCGAGCGATCTCGGTATGCTGAACATAGGGTCATGGTGACCGTGCCCGTGACCTGCGCTGGCTGCAGCAAGGTCGGTTCGTGTGGCTGCGGACGGGCGAAGCGGCGTGGACGCTGAGCGCCGGGCAGTTCGTCTAGTCTGTGCGCGCTGCAAAGCTGATTGCCTTTGAGACCAGTCGGCACGGAGGCTAGTGCTCACGGCCCGTCGGCCACTCGAAAAAGCAGGGCACAGCGCGGGCACAAGATGGGCACAGACCCTTTGGCGCGCCTGGAGGGATTCGAACCCCCGACCAATGGCTTCGGAAGCCACTACTCTATCCGGCTGAGCTACAGGCGCGTTTTTAAAGGACTTTTTCCTGCCAATGCTCGTGCCGCTGAGCATTGGCCTTGTGCCACCCCCGAGGCCCATTGTCTCGGATGAGCAGCGGCTTCGGAAGCCACTACTCTATCCGGCTGAGCTACAGGCGCGTGGCCGGACATTGTCCATGATCGCGGCGGCCGGCGCGAGTCCCGCGGGCGTCGGGGCGCCCACGGTCCCGTGATGCGGCGGCGGTACCATTGCCGCCATGTCCTACGAACGCTTCGAGACCCGCCCGGCGGCGCCCGCCCGGCGGGAGCGGCTGGCCCAGTACTGGAAGCTGATGCGCGCCGACCGGCCGATCGGCTGGCTGCTGCTGCTGTGGCCCACCTGGTGGGGCCTGTGGCTGGCTGCCGGCGGGGTGCCGCCGCCGTGGATCCTGTTCGTGTTCACCGCCGGCGTGTGGCTCACGCGCGCGGCCGGCTGCGTGATCAACGACTACGCCGACCGCTGGCTCGACCCCCACGTGGAGCGCACCCGCGAGCGGCCGCTGGCCACCGGCGCGGTCCGCGGACGCGAGGCCCTGCTGCTCTTCGCGGTGCTGATGCTGGCGGCCTTCGCGCTGGTGCTGACGCTCGACCGGCTCACCGTGCTGATGAGCTTCGTGGGCGTCTTCCTGGCCGCGACCTATCCCTGGCTCAAGCGCCATACCCACCTGCCGCAGGTGTACCTGGGCATGTCCTTCGGCTGGGGCATCCCGATGGCCTTCGCCGCGGTGCAGGGCGAGGTGCCGCCGATCGCGTGGCTGCTGTACGCGACCAACATCCTGTGGTCGACGGCCTACGACACCTGGTACGCCATGGTCGATCGCGAGGACGACCTGCGCGTGGGCTCGAAGTCCACCGCGATCCTGTTCGGCGACATGGACCTGGTGATCCAGGGCGTGCTCTACGCGCTGGTGTTCGCGGGCCTGGCCCTGGTGGGCCGCCAGGCCGCGCTGGGCGGGGCGTACTGGGCCGGCCTGGCGGTGGCCCTGCTGCTGGTGCTGCGCCAGTTCTGGATCTGCCGCCGCCGCGAGCGCGGGCCCTGCTTCCGCGCCTTCCTCGACAACCACTGGGTGGGGATGGTGGTGTTCGCGGGACTCGCCGCGGACCTCGCGCTGCGCGGCGCCGGCTGATGGCCGGGGCGGCGCCGGAACCCGCCTCCGGACGGCGTCCCTCGGCGCTGTCGGCGATGCGCTACCCGGTGTTCCGCCGGGTCTGGTTCGCGAGCGCGTCGGCCAACTTCGGCGGCATGATCCAGTCGGTCGGCGCGGCCTGGCTGATGACCTCGATCGCGCGCTCGGCCGACATGGTGGCCCTGGTCCAGGCGTCGGTCGCCCTGCCGGTGATGCTGTTCTCGCTGGTGGCCGGGGCGATGGCGGACAACCACGACCGGCGCCGGATGATGCTCGGCGCGCAGGTCTTCATGCTGCTGGTGTCCGTGGCGCTGGCCCTGTGCGCCTGGCTGGGCCTGGTCACGCCCTGGCTGCTGCTGCTGTTCACCTTCCTGATCGGCTGCGGGGCGGCGTTCAACGCGCCGGCCTGGCAGGCCTCGGTCGGCGACATGGTGCCGCGGTACGAGCTGCCCGGCGCGGTGGCCTTCAACAGCATGGGCTTCAACATCGCGCGCAGCGTCGGCCCGGCGCTGGGCGGCGCCGTCGTCGCCGCGGCCGGGGCCTCCGCCGCGTTCGCGACCAATCCCGTCAGCTACGTTCCGCGGATCGTGGTGCTGGCGCGCTGGCGACCGGAGCGGGAGCCGCGGAACCTGCCGAGGGAGGCGCTGGGCGGCGCGATGGCGGCGGGCGTGCGCTACGTCGCGATGTCCCCGGTCATCCGCACGGTCCTCGGGCGCGCCTTCGTGTTCGGCGCCGGGGCCAGCGCGGCGATGGCGCTCATGCCGCTGGTGGCCAGGGACCTGGTCGCCGGCGGCCCCCTGACCTATGGCCTGCTGCTCGGGGCATTCGGCGTGGGCGCGATCGGGGGCGCCATGGGCAGCGCGCGCCTGCGCTGGACGCTGTCGACCGAGGGCCTGGTGCGCTGGGCCTGCATCGCCTTCGCGCTCGCCGCGGCGATCGTTGCGGTGAGCTCGGTGCTGGCGCTGGCGATGGTCGGGCTGTTCCTGGGCGGCGCGTCGTGGGTGCTGGCGCTGTCGACCTTCAACGTGACGGTGCAGCTGTCGACGCCGCGCTGGGTGGTGGCGCGCGCGCTGTCGCTCTACCAGATGTCGGCCTTCGGCGGCATCGCGCTGGGCAGCTGGCTGTGGGGCCGGGTGGCCGACCAGGCGGACGTGCGCGTGGCCCTGGGCGGCGCGGCCGTGGTGATGGTGGCCTGCGCGCTGATGGGCCTGCGCTTCCCGCTGGCGAAGCTGACCGAGCTCAACCTCGATCCGCTGCGGCGCTGGCACGAGCCCGCGACCGCGGTGCCGGTGCAGCCGCGGACGGGGCCGGTGGTGATCACGATCGAGTACGTCATCCGCGAGGCGGACGTGCGCGAGTTCCTGGCGGCGATGGCGGAGCGGCGGCGCATACGGCGCCGCGACGGCGCGCGCAACTGGCGGATCCTGCGCGACCTCGCCGATCCGGAGCTCTGGATCGAGCGCTACGAAACCCCGACCTGGCTCGACTACCTGCGGCACAACAACCGCCTGACCCAGGATGACGCCAACATCCCGGCGCAGCTACGCGCCCTGCACCGCGGCCCGGAGGGCCCGCGCGTGCGCCGGATGATCGAACGCCAGACCAGCGACCTGCACAGCGTGCCGGTCTCGGGGCCGCAGTCGCTCACCGAACCGGTGGCCGATTCGATCCGTCCCTCCTGAGCGCTCAGGGCGCGCGGGCGCAGACCCAGGCGTCCACGCGCCACGCGCCGGCGTCGAGCAGGGCGTCGGCGGCGGCGTGCAGCGTGGCCCCGGTCGTCATCACGTCGTCGACCAGGACCACGTGCGGCGGTGCCGCTCCCGTCCCGCGCACCTCGAAGGCCTCGTCCAGGTTGGCCGCGCGCGCCGCCGCGTCCAGCCGCGACTGCGGATCCGTGTCGCGGGTGCGGCGCAGCAGCTCGGGGCGGACCCCGATGCCGAGCCGGCGCCCCAGCGGCCGGGCGAGCTCCAGGGCCTGGTTGTATCCGCGCTGCCGGAGCCGCGCGCGGTGCAGCGGAACCGGCACCAGCGCGTCCGGCCGCGGCCGCGCGGCGAAGGCGACCGCCATCGCTTCGGCAAGCAGGCGCCCGGCGGCGAGGTCGCGGTGGAACTTCAGCCGCGGCAGGAGCCGGTCCACGGGGAACCCGTACAGGAAGGCGGCATGCGTTTCCGCCAGCGGCGGCGGCGCCCGCTGGCAGGCGCTGCACAGCCTCCCGGCACCGGCGGCGGGCGGGCGCAGCGGCATCGCGCAGGCGAGGCAGGCCGCCGGCATCCACGGCAGGGCCGCCTCGCAGCGGGCGCACAGGTCGATGCGGCCGGCGGCCTGCTCGCCGCAGACGAGGCAGCGCGGCGCCCACAGGCCGCGCCCCAGCCGTGCCAGCCATCCGTCAACCGCGGCCGCCCGCGCAAGGTTGACAGGTCCGGACATGCTTTCCAGACTGCCCGGCCAGCCCACGCCAGGCACTCAGGACCCCGCCATGCCCGCCGTCAGCGAATCCCTCGCCAGCGATGCCGCCCTCCCGCGCCATGACTGGACCCGCAGCGAGGTCGAAGCCCTGCTCGACCTGCCGCTGCCCGAACTGCTGTTCCGGGCCGCCAGCGTCCACCGCCGGCACTTCGATCCGGCCGAGGTCCAGGTCAGCACCCTGCTCTCGGTGAAGACCGGCGGCTGCCCCGAGGACTGCGCCTACTGCCCGCAGGCCCAGCGCTACGACACCGGGGTCGACGCGCAGAAGCTGATGGAGACCGAAGAAGTGCTGGAGAAGGCCCGCCAGGCCAAGGCCGCGGGCGCCTCGCGCTTCTGCATGGGCGCGGCCTGGCGCTCGCCCAAGGACCGCGACATCCCCAAGGTCGCCGCCATGATCGCCGGCGTGAAGTCGCTGGGCCTGGAGACCTGCGCCACCCTGGGCATGCTGACCGGGCCGCAGGCGCGGGCGCTGAAGGACGCCGGGCTGGACTACTACAACCACAACATCGACACCGATCCCGAGCACTACGGCGCGATCATCCACACCCGCGAGCTGCAGGACCGCTTCGACACCCTGGAGCACGTCCGCGACGCCGGCCTGAAGACCTGCTGCGGCGGCATCGTCGGCATGGGCGAGACCCGCCGCCAGCGCGCCGGCTTCCTGCAGACCCTGGCGACGATGCCCGCGCACCCGGACTCGGTGCCGATCAACCGCCTGGTGCAGGTCGAGGGCACCCCGCTGCACGGCACCGCCGAGCTGGATCCGTTCGAGTTCGTGCGCACGATCGCGGTCGCCCGCATCCTGATGCCGAAGTCGATGGTGCGGCTGTCGGCCGGCCGCGAGCAGATGTCCGACGAGTTGCAGGCGCTGTGCTTCGCGGCCGGCGCCAACTCCATCTTCCACGGCGACAAGCTGCTGACCACGGGCAACCCGGACACCGCCCACGACCAGGCGCTGTTCGACCGCCTCGGGCTGCGGGCCATGGCGGTGGCCGTCGACGCCCCCGGCCACGACCATGGCGGCACGGTGCACGCCGACATCGTCGATCCCCGCCCGCGCACCTGCGCGGCGTAGCGCGGCCCGGACCGGCGATGAAGCGCCCCGATCTCCGCCGCCGCGTGCAGGCCCAGCGGGCCGATGCGCTGGCCCGCGACCTGGTGCGCCAGCGCCGCGTCGTCGGCCGCCGCGACGGCGTGCGCATGGAGCTCGATGGCCGTTGGCTGCTCGACTTCTGCGGCAACGACTACCTTGGCCTCGCGCAGCAGTTCCAGGTCGTGGACGCGATGCAGAACGCGGCCGCGCGCGACGGGGTCGGCGGCATCGGCTCGCACCTGGTG
>JAAZHF010000315.1 GCA_012510865.1 Gammaproteobacteria bacterium | reverse complement strand
GGGACCGATTTCGAGGTCGGCGTGCGCGATCCCTCCGCGAAGCTCGACAGCGGCACCAGGGGATTGGTCTCGGGGTAGTACGCCGCGAGGCAGCCGCGGGGGATGTCGTACTCGACCAGCAGGAAGCCCGGCGCGCGCCGGCGAACCCGGTCCTCGCACAGGCTCTCGAGGTCGACGCGATCGCCCGCCGCCATGCCCAGCGCGGCGATGTCCGCGGCGTTGATGAAGAGCACCCTGCGCTCGCCGAACACGCCGCGGTAGCGGTCGTCGAGCCCGTACACGGTGGTGTTGTACTGGTCGTGGGCGCGCACGGTCGCGAGCGTGAAGACCGGCTTCCGGCCGTGCTCCCGGCGGGCGCGATGGATGGGATTGTCGACGGGCACCCGCGCCGGGATGAAGGCGGCGCGGCCGGTCGGGGTGTACCAGCGGCGGTCGCGAGCCCGGTTGGACAGGCGGGAGCCTCCCGGGACCCGGACCCGCTCGTTGAAGTCGTGGCAGTCGTCGAATACGCGCGCGATGAGGTCGCGGATGCGGTCGTAGTCCTCCACCAGCCAGGCCCAGTCGACCCTGGAGCGCGCGCCGAGGGTGGCGCGGGCCAGGCCGGCGACGATCGCCGGCTCGGACAGCAGGGTGTCCGAGGCCGGGGGCCGGATGCCCGAGGACAGGTGCACCATGCTCATCGAGTCCTCGACCGTGACCGCCTGCGCGCCGCTGGCCTGGACGTCGATCTCGGTGCGGCCGAGGCAGGGCAGCACCAGCGCCTCGCGCCCGTGCACGAGGTGGCTGCGGTTGAGCTTGGTCGCGACGTGGACCGTGAGCGCGCAGTTGCGCAGGCCGCGCTCCGTGGCCGCGGTGTCGGGCGTGGCCACGGCGAAGTTCCCGCCCATGCCGAAGAACACCTTCGCGCGGCCGTCGATCATCGCCTCGATGGCGCCGATCGTGTCGTAGCCGGGTGCCCGCGGCGGCTCGAAGCCGAACACGTCGCGGAGCCGGTCGAGGAAGGACTCCGGCGGCTGCTCCCAGATCATCATCGTGCGGTCGCCCTGCACGTTGCTGTGGCCGCGCACCGGGCACAGGCCGGCGCCGGGGCGGCCCAGGTTCCCGCGCAGCAGCATCAGGTTCGCGATCATGTGGATGGTCGCCACCGAGTGCCGGTGCTGGGTGATGCCCATGCCCCAGCAGGCGATCACCCGCTCCGAGGCCAGGTAGAGATCGCCGGCGCGCCGCAGCTGCGATTCGTCCAGGCCCGACTCGGCGACGATGGTGTCCCAGGACTCCCCGTGGACATCGGCGGCGAAGGCGTCGAAGCCGCTGGTGTGCGCCTCGATGAAGGCGCGGTCCAGCAGCGAAGGCCCGCCGCCGGCGATGGACGCGGCGTCGCGCTCCAGCACGTGCTTGATGATGCCCTTCACCGCCGCCAGGTCGCCGCCGATCGCGAGCTGGAAATAGTCGGACGCGATCCTGGTCGACCCGCCCCGCGCCATCTCCAGCGTGTCCTTCGGAGCGGCGAAGCGCTCCAGCCCGCGCTCGCGCAGCGGATTGAAGGCGATGATCCGGCAGCCGCGCTTCGCCGCGTCGCGCAGCTCGCCGAGCATCCGCGGATGGTTGGTGCCGGGGTTCTGCCCGAACACCAGGATGCAGTCGGCGAGCTCGAAGTCCTGCAGCGACACCGTGCCCTTGCCGACGCCGACCTGCTGCTTCAGCGCCGTGCCCGACGACTCGTGGCACATGTTCGAGCAGTCGGGGAAGTTGTTGGTGCCGTATTCGCGCACGAACAGCTGGTAGAGGAAGGCGGCCTCGTTGGAGGTGCGCCCCGAGGTGTAGAAGATCGCCTCGTCGGGCGAGCGCAGCTCGTTGAGGTGGCGCGCGACCAGGGCGAAGGCCTCGTCCCAGGCCACCGGCAGGTAGCGGTCGCTGGCGGCGTCGTAGCGCAGCGGCGTGGTCAGCCGGCCCTGCGACTCCAGCCAGTGGTCGCTGTAGCCGGCGAGCCGGGCCACCGTGTGGCGCGCGAACAGCTCCGGGCCCGCGCGGTGGCGCGTGGTCTCGGCCGCCACCGCCTTGGCGCCGTTCTCGCAGAACTCGAAGGTGGAGGTGTGGTCACGGTCGGGCCAGGCGCAGCCCGGACAGTCGAAGCCGTCCTGCTGGTTGGTGCGCAGCAGCGCCCGGGCCCCGCCCACGCCCACGTCCTCCTTGCCCAGCTGGCGGGCGACGCTCCTCAGTGCGTCCCAGCCCCCGGCGGGCCCGTCGTACCTGCGGATGGGTCCCGTGCTCACGCGGCGGCGCTCCCGCCGGCGCGGGACGGCGCCGGGACGCCGCCGCCTGCCGGTGCCAGCAGCCGCTGCGGATGGCTGTAGACCGCGTAGCCGTCCTCGCGCGCGAAGCCGACCAGGGTGAGGTGCGCGCGCTCCGCCAGCGCGATGGCCAGCGAGGTCGGCGCCGAAATCGCCGCCATGAGCGCGATGCCGGCGCTCGCGGCCTTCATCGCCATCTCGTAGCTCGCGCGGCTGGTCACGACCAGGAAGCCGGCGCCGGGAGCAAGGCCCGCGGAATGCATCCCGCCGATCAGCTTGTCCAGCGCGTTGTGGCGTCCGCCGTCCTCGCGGACCAGCAGGATGGTGCCGTCCAGCGCCGCCCAGCCGGCCGCATGGACGGCACCGGTGAGCGCGTTGAGCGGCTGCCCGTGCCGCAGCGCGGCGAGGGCGCGCTGCATGGCACACGCCGCCACCCGCGGGTCGGCCGCGACCGGGGCCGGGTGGCGCACGGAGGCCTCCAGCTGCTCGCTGCCGCAGACGCCGCAGCCGCTGCGGCCGTCGAGGTTCCGCCGCCGGCCGGCCAGTTCCGCAGCGCGCGCCCCGGGGATCCGCATCCGGATCGTGAGGCCTTCCACGAGCTCGTCGATGCCCTCGATGGCGACGTCGCCGGCTTCGTCGACGATGCCCTCGCTGAGCGAAAAGCCGACCGCGAAGTCCGCGAGGTCGGCGGGCGTGGCCATCATCACCGCGAAGGGGGTGTCGTTGTAGACAAGCGCGACCGGCACCTCGTCCGCGACATGGTCCTGGACCAGGCGCCGCCCGCGGCCATGCCAGCGTTCGACGGGGCGCAGGACGCTGCCGCGCGGGCGCGCGCCGGGAGGGTGGGGGAGTGCCGACATGCGCCTAGGATGGCCGTCGCGCGCGGGGGAGGCAAACCGCCGATGCGCGACCCTTGGCGCCTCTTCCGGTATTGCGTTCAAAAAAAACCGGAAGCCCCTGTTTCCAAAGGCTTCCGGCGGTCTCTCAAGGTGGTGGAGGTGGGCGGAATCGAACCGCCGTCCGAAGGCACTCCATCCCCGGCACTACATGCTTAGCCCGCCGTTGGATCTCGTTCCCCGGAAGCACGGCGTGCGAAGCGCGCCGGGGAACCAGCCTGTAGGTTCAACCGCGGCAGACAGGCAACCGCCGCGGCTGGTTCCCGTGATGATGACCCTACATCCACTAGCACGGGCACAGGTGGGTTCGGGGCTTACGCCTTAGGCGGCGAGAGCGTAGTTGTCGTCGTTGGCAACTATGAGTTTGCCGCTGGATTTACGAGGAAAGCTGCCCCCTCGGCATGCGCCAGGCGATTTCGCGACCCCCGTCGAAGCCAGTGCACCCCCGTGATCCGGGACGCCGGCACCTGCCGGGTGGCAGTGAACGCGCGTGACGATCCCAGTATAGGGGCGGGCGTGGCTCCTGCAAGCGCCCGGCGTCGGCGGCGTCGCCTGCGTTCAGCAAGGCGCCGGCCGGCGGATGCGGCGCAGGCGGTATGCTGGTCGCCCATGGCCCGGCCAGACCACCATCTGCCTGCGGGGGAACCCATGCCGGCGCGCCAGGGCTATGTGCTGGCCGTGCTGGTGCTGGTCGCGTCGCTGACCCTGGTGGCCGTCTATGCGACCGGCGCGGGAAACCGCGAACACGCACTCGCCGAGGCGCGGCTGGCCGCCGACGCCGACCAGGTGGCCGCGCGCCTGCGCCAGCAGCTGCTCACCTATGAACTGATCACGCGCGGCGGGGTGTCGCTGCTCGCGGCGATCGACCGTCCGGGCGCGCGGGAGTGGCGGCACTACGCCGAGGGCCTCGACCTGCCCGGGCGCTTCCCGGCGATGCTGGGCCTGTGCTACGTGGCCGCGATGTCGCCGGCCCAGCTGCAGGACTTCCAGCTCGAGCAGCGCGAGGCGACCCGGGAACTCTTCCACGTCCGTCCGCAGGGCGCCCGCGCGCGCTACGCGCCGCTGGTGCTGTTCGAGCCCGGGACGCTCGCGAGCGGGGAGCTGATCGGTTTCGACATGCTGACCGATCCGGTCCAGGCCGCGGCCATGGAGGCCGCCCGCGACAGCGCGGCGGCGCGGATCACGGCGCCGCTGCCGGAGGTGCAGGAAGGCGCCGGTCCGGGGCTGGTCATCTATGCGCCCGTGTACCGCGCCGGGATCGTGCCCTCCAACCCGCTCGCGCGCGACGCCGCGCTGGCGGGATGGGTCTGTGCGCCCTTCCGGCTGGACCGCTTCGTCGAAGCGGCCGTGCCGAAGGATCGCCCCGGACTCTCGCTGCGCATCGTGGACGTCGGCGGCGACGGGTCCGGGCAGCCGGTGTTCCCGGTCGCCGCGTCGGCCTTCCCCGCGGACGATGCGGAAGGCGTGCGCCACAGCGTGGTGGAGGAGGTCTATGGACGCCGTTGGCGACTGGATTTCCACCAGGCGCCGCGCGGCGGGGACGGGGCCGTGCTGATGGGGGCGGTGGGCGCGATCTATGTCGGCATGCTGGCCTGGCTCTTGCTGTTCGCGATTGCGCCGATCCTGGCGCGGACCCAGTCGCGCGCGCAGCGGATCGCCGCGAGGATGAGCGAATCCTACCGCCGCAGCGAGCTCCGCTTCCGCAACGCCATGCGCTTCTCCGCGATCGGCAAGGCGCTGCTCGACCGCGACGGCCGGATCATCGACGTGAACCTGGCGCTGGTGGACATCCTGCGGTCGTCGCCGGAGGACCTGATGGGCCGGGAGTTCAACGCGCTGTTACTGGAGGGGGGCAGCGCCGAAGGCGCCGGCGTCGCCGCCGAGGAGCGTGCCCGGGCGGCGTCGGACAGCGTCTACCGGGTGACGCGGGAACTGCGGCGCGACGACGGCGAAACGCGCCACGTCCACCTGACCTATGCCCGGGTTCCGGGCGAAGAGGGGCAGGACTTCGCCAGCCTGGTGCAGGTGGAGGACATCACCGACCGCCTCCGCGCGCAGGCGCAGGTGCTGGCGCTCAACCGCACGCTGGAGGCGCGGGTCGCGCTGCGCACCCGCGAGCTGACGCGCGCGAACGAGGAGCTGGAGTCGTTCGCGTACACGATCTCGCACGACCTGCGCGCGCCGCTGCGGGCGATCGACGGCTTCAGCCGCATGGTCGCCGAGCGCCACGGCGACGCCTTCGACGAGGTCGGGCGCGGCTATATCGCCCGGGTCCGCGCGGCGACGGCGCGCATGTCCGAACTCATCGACGCGCTGCTGAAGATGGCGCGGGTGTCGCGCACCGAGCTCAGGCGCGAACCGCTGGACCTCTCGGCGATCGCCACGGACGTGGCCGCCGAGCTGCAGCAGGCGGAGCCGGGCCGCCGGGTGGAGTTCGACATCGAGCCGGGGCTGGTGGCGTCGGGCGACAGCACCCTGGTGCGCAACCTGCTCGGCAACCTGCTGGGGAATGCCTGGAAGTTCACGCGGGACCGGGACCCGGCGCGCATCGGCCTGCGCCGGCGGGTCCAGGGCGGGGAGACCTGGTTCGAGGTGTCCGACAACGGCATCGGCTTCGACCCCGCCTACGCCGGCAAGCTGCTCCGCCCCTTCCAGCGCCTGCACGCGGCGGACGAGTTCGCCGGCGAGGGCGTGGGCCTGGCCTCGGTCAAGCGCATCATCGAGCGCCACGGCGGGGTGATCTTCGGCGAGGGGCTTCCCGGCGAGGGCGCGCGCTTCCGCTTCACGCTCCCCGACGAGCCGGCCTGAGCCGGCGCCCGCTCAGGCGTCCGGATTGTGGCGGCGCATCAGGCGCTGCCTGTCGCGCTGCCAGTCGCGGTCCTTGGCGGCGTCGCGCTTGTCGTGCGCCTGCTTGCCCTTGGCGAGAGCGAGCTCGGCCTTGACCTTGTTGCCCTTCCAGTACAGCGCGGTGGGGACGATGGTGTAGCCCTCGCGCTGCACGAGGCCGACCAGCTTGTCGATCTCGTGCCGGTGCAGGAGCAGCTTCCGCGTGCGCCGCTCGTCGGCGACGACGTGGCTCGAGGCCTGGATCAGCGGCGTGACCTGGGCGCCGAACAGGAACAGCTCGCCGTCGCGGACCACCGCGTAGGCCTCGCCGATGTTGGCGCGGCCGGCGCGGATCGCCTTCAGCTCCCAGCCCTGCAGGGCGAGGCCTGCTTCGTAGCGGTCGCCCAGGTGGTACTCGTGGCGCGCGCGCCTGTTGAGCGCGATCGTGCCCCCGGCCGCGGTCTTTCCCTTATCCTTTGCCTTCTTCGCCATCGCGCCATTCTCCCATACCGCCCATGCCCACGATCATCCGGTCCGCGCTGGTCGAGCATTCCACCGCGCGGATGTTCGCGCTGGTCAACGACGTCGCCGCCTACCCCCGTCGCTTCGCCTGGTGCAGCGGCGCCGAGGTGCAGGCGTCGGAGGAAGCGCGCATGCTGGCCCGCCTGGAGCTGGGCATTGGCGGCATCAGCACCTGGTTCACCACCGAGAACCGGCTGGAGCCGCCGCACCGGATCGACATGGCGCTGCGCGACGGCCCGTTCCGGAAGCTCGAGGGCCGATGGGAGTTCCACGCCCTCGACGAGTCGGCCTGCAAGGTGACGCTGCGCCTGGACTTCGAGCCCCGGAGCCGGCTGCTGGTCCCGGCGCTGCGGCTCGGGCTGCAGGGGCTGGCGGATCGCATGGTCGACGATTTCGTGCGCGTCGCCGACGCCGGGGACTGAGCGTGCGGGTCGAAGTGGTGCTGGCGCTGCCGCGCACGCATCGCGCGGTGATGCTGGAACTGGCGGAAGGGGCGACCGTCGCCGACGCGGCGCTGGCGAGCGGCCTGCCGCTGGAGGGCATCGACGGCTACGCGGTGCACGGGGTCCGCGCCGCCGCGGAGCGTGCGCTGCGCGACGGCGACCGGGTGGAACTGCTGCGGCCGCTGCTGCTCGATCCCAAGGAAGCCCGGCGGCGCCGGGCCACAGGGCGCTGAGGCCGGGCTCAGCGCCGGCGCTTGCCGTCCTGGCGGGGCAGGTTGGGGCCGAACTGCCGGCGCACGTTGCCGATCAGCTCCTTGTCGCGGTCGGGGAAGTAGCTGCCTTCCCAGCGCACGACCGCGTCGTCCTCGAAGAACACGACGAAGTTGTGCACCGTGGGCTCGCCGGCGCGGCCGGTGCGCTCGGTCGCGGTGTAGTCCCAGCGGTCGTGGTGGAACGGGTCCTGGATCGAGGGCGTGCCCAGCAGGGCCGACACCTGCTGCCGGCTCATCCCGACCTGCAGCTGGCCGACGTCGTCGGGCGAGACCAGGCTGCCCTGGTAGATCGGCTGCCGGTAGATCAGGCCGCAGCCCGTGACGAGGAGGGCGGCGAGGGTGGGGACGATCAGTTTGCGCATCGGTGACCAGGGCAGGGCGGACATGGCGCGATGATACACTCGCCGCGCCGCCGCGACCGGGCCACGGCAGCGGGCACCCAGTGGAAGTCGGACGGGAGACCCATGGAAACCAATGAACTGCGCAGGGCCGGGCTGAAGGTCACCCACCCCCGGATGCGCATCCTGCAGCTGCTCGAGCAGGCAACCCCGCACCACCACATGACCGCCGAGGACATCTACCGGCAGCTGCTGGACGGCGGGGAAGAGATCGGGCTGGCGACCGTGTACCGGGTCCTCACCCAGTTCGAGGCCGCTGGCCTGGTGCTGAAGCACAACTTCGAGGGTGGCACCGCGGTGTACGAGATCGACCGCGGCGGCCACCACGACCACATGGTCGACGTCGACACCGGCAGGATCATCGAGTTCGAAAGCCCCGAGATCGAAGAACTCCAGCACCGCATCGCCGAGGCGCACGGCTACGTGCTGGAGGAGCACTCCCTGGTGCTGTACGTCCGCAAGAAGAAGGGCTGACCGCGCCCTCAGGCGGCCGGTTCGCCGGCAGCCTCCAGCAGCAGCCTGCGCGCCGCGGCGTGCGCCTCGCTGCTGACCTCGATCCCGCCGAGCATGCGCGCCAGCTCCTGCTGGCGGCCGGCGTCGTCGAGCAGGCGCACCGCGCTCTGGGTCATCCCGTCGCTCTCCGCCTTGCTGACGCTGTAGTGGGCATGGCCCTGCGCCGCCACCTGCGGCAGGTGGGTCACGCACAGCACCTGCCTCCTGCCACCGAGGTCGCGCAGCTTGCGCCCGACGATGCCGGCGATGCCGCCGCCGATGCCCGAATCGACCTCGTCGAAGACCATCGTCTGGACGGCGTCCAGGCCGAGCGCGGCCACTTCGATCGCAAGCGAGATGCGCGACAGCTCGCCGCCCGAAGCCACCTTGCGCAGCGGCCGCGGCGGCTGTCCGGCATTGGCGGTGACCAGGAACTCGACGCGCTCCGCTCCCTGGGGGTCGGGGGCGTCCAGGCCCGCGGGTTCGAGCGCGACCTCGAAGCGCCCGCCGCCCATGCCCAGCTCGCCGATCAGGGAGGTGGTCGCGCGGCCGAGGTCGGCGGCCGCCTTCGCGCGGGCCTTGCCGAGGCGGGCGGCGGCCTTGCGCCAGGCCGCCGAGGCGGCGTCGATTTCCTCCTCGAGCGAGGCCAGGCGGGCGACGGCGCCGACCAGCGACTCGAGCTCGGCGGCCAGCGCGTCGCGCAGGGCGGCGAGTCCGTCGGGGTGCACCCGGTGCTTCCGCGCGAGGTCGTGCAGGCGCGACAGCCGGCGGTCCTGCTCCTGCATCTGTTCCGGGTCGACGTCCAGGTCGGCGCGCACGCGATCGAGCAGCACCGCCGCTTCGTCGAGCTGGATCGCGGCGCCCTCGAGCAGGCCGTCGACCTCGCCCAGGCGCGGCTCGTGGACCTGCATCCGCGCCAACAGGCCGCGCAGCTGCTGGATCGCGGCCGGCAGCGCGCCGGCGTCGCCACCGAGCCCCTCCAGCGCCGTGTCGCAGGCCCCGACGAGTTCGGCTGCATGGGCCTGGCGGCGGTGCGCGGCGACCAGCGCCTCGATCGCCTCGGGGTCCAGCTCCTCGCGCTCGAGCTCGGCGTGCTGGTGGGCGAGGTAGTCGATGCGGCTGGAGACATCGCCCGCGGCGTCGAGCGCCTCGCGCTCGCGCAGCAGCGCCGACCAGGCGCGCGCCGCCGCGGCGACGGCATCGAGCTCGGCGCCGTGCCGTCCGAAGGCATCGAGCAGGGCGAGCTGGCTGGTGCGCGAGAGCAGCGCCTGGTGCTCGTGCTGGCCGTGGATCTCGACCATCAGCGCCGCGAGCGCGGCCAGCTGCGCCAGGGTCGCCGGGCGACCGTTGATCCACGCGCGCGAGCCGCCGTCGGCGCGCAGGGTGCGCCGGAGCTGGCAGGACAGGCCTTCGTCGAACTCCTCCTCCCGCAGCCATTCGAGCGCGGCGGGGGAGTCGGAGAGGTCGAACTCGGCGTCGAGCTCGGCGCGCTGGGCACCGTGCCGCACCATGCCGCTGTCGGCGCGCATGCCCGACAGGAAGCCCAGGGCATCGACGATCAGCGACTTGCCCGCGCCGGTCTCGCCCGACACGACGGTCAGTCCGGGCCCGAATTCGAGTTCGGTGGCCGAGACGACGGCGAAGTCCTTGATCGACAGGCGCTTGAGCATGGTCCGGGAATTGTGCCGCGTCCGCGGGAAGCCTGTCATCGGTCGATCTCGCCGCTTGCGACGGGGCGGCGGCGGACGTATACCCGGGGCATGTCCCGACGCCGTACCGATCCCCTCGACCCGCGCGCCCGCCAGCTGCTGCGCAGCCTCATCGCCCGCCACATCCGCGACGGCGAGCCGGTGGGCTCGCAGACCCTCGCCCGCCACGCCGGGCTGGACGTGAGCGCGGCGACCATCCGCAACATCCTGTCCGACCTGGAGGAGGTCGGGCTGCTCTCGGCGCCGCATGCGTCCGCGGGCAGGGTGCCGACGGCGCGCGGCTGCCGCGTGTTCGTCGGCTCCCTGCTGCAGCTCAGTCCGCTCGCGGACTCCGAGTTCGAGCGCCTGCGCGACCGCCTCGACACCGGTGGCGGCACCCAGGAGCTGCTGGGGAGCGCCTCGGAGCTGGTCTCCGCGATGACCCGCTTCGTCGGGGTGGTCAGCGTGCCCGGGCGCGAGCAGTTCGCTTTCCGCCAGATCGACTTCGTCCCGATCGACGCCAGGCGGGTGATGGCGATCGTGGTCTTCGCCGACAACGAGGTCCAGAACCGGATCGTGCACACCCGGCGCGCCTGCGACGCGGCCGAGCTCGAGCGCGTGGCCAACTACCTGAACTCGCGCTTCGCGGGACAGCCGCTGCCGGCGATCCGCGCCACCCTCACGCGCGAGCTGCGCAGCGCCCGGAGCGAGATGGAGGAGCTGCTGCGCGACGCCACCGACATCGCCGGGCAGGCGATGGCGCCGGGCGGCGAGGACATCGTGGTCGCCGGCCAGGCGCGGCTGCTGGGCGTCCAGGACCTCGCCGACCTCGACCGGCTGCGCGACCTGTTCGAGGCCTTCGCCGAGAAGCGCGGGATCCTGCAGCTGCTGGAGCAGACCGCGAAGGCCCCCGGGGTGCGGGTGTTCTTCGGCGAGGAGACCGGCGTGGCGCCGCTCGCGGGGATGTCCCTGGTCACCGCGCCCTACGGGACCGACGGCCGGGTCCTGGGCGTGCTCGGCGTGATCGGGCCGGCGCGGATGGCCTACGACCGGGTGATCCCGGTGGTCCAGGCGACGGCCGACGTCCTCGGGGCCGCCTTGAAACCGGAGCCGGCATCCCCACTCAGTGCGGACCGAGACAGTCCGGACCGACGAGAGCGATGACCACTGAACAGACGCCCGACCCCGCCGCCGAGGCGCCAGCAGAAGATCTCCCCCTTGAAGACGTGATCGAATCGCTCCGCGCCGAGCTGGAGCAGGTCAAGGCGCAGGCCCTGCTGGACCACGCCGACCTCGAGAACCAGCGCCGGCGCCTGCAGCGCGACGTGCAGAACGCCTGCCGCTTCGCGAACAAGCAGATCCTCGGCGACCTGCTGCCGGTGTTCGACAGCATGGACGCGGCGCTGGTGGCCGCCGGCGATTCCGGCCCCCTGCGCGAGGGCGTCGAGCTGACGCTGCGCGAGCTTCGGCGGGTGACCGGGAACCACGGCCTGGCCGAGATCGCGCCGGCGGCCGGGGACGCCTTCAACCCGGACCTCCACCAGGCCATGAGCGTGGTCGAGGCCGCCGGGATCGCCCCCGGCACGGTCGCCCAGCTGTTCCAGAAGGGCTACCGCCTGAACGAGCACCTCCTGCGCCCGGCCCTGGTGGCCGTGGCCGGGGACTGAAGCCCGGGGCCGCCGGCGCTTGAAGCCGCGGCGGCCATCCCCAGATAGCAGTCATCGGCGGCGCCGCCGCCCCAGACCCGACACAGAGGCAAGACCCATGGCAAAGATCATCGGCATCGATCTCGGCACGACCAACTCGTGCGTGGCGATCATGGATGGCGGCAAGGCGCGCGTCATCGAGAACAGCGAGGGCGACCGGACCACCCCGTCGATCGTCGCCTACACCAAGGACGGCGAGGTCCTGGTGGGCGCGTCGGCCAAGCGCCAGGCCGTCACCAACCCCAAGAACACCTTCTACGCGGTGAAGCGCCTGATCTGCCGCAAGTTCACCGACGCCGAGGTCAAGAAGGACCTCGACCTGGTGCCGTACGCCATCATCGAGCACAGCAACGGCGATGCCTGGGTCGAGACCAGCGATGGCAAGAAGCTGTCGGCGCAGGAAGTGTCGGCGCGGATCCTCGAGAAGATGAAGAAGACCGCCGAGGACTACCTGGGCGAGAAGGTGACGGAAGCCGTGATCACGGTGCCGGCCTACTTCAACGACTCCCAGCGCCAGGCGACCAAGGACGCCGGCCGCATCGCGGGCCTCGACGTCAAGCGCATCATCAACGAGCCGACCGCGGCCGCGCTGGCCTACGGGCTGGACAAGGGCGGCGGCGACCGCAAGGTGGCGGTCTACGACCTCGGCGGCGGCACCTTCGACGTGTCGATCATCGAGATCGCGCAGGTCGACGGCGAGAAGCAGTTCGAGGT
>JAAZHF010000314.1 GCA_012510865.1 Gammaproteobacteria bacterium | reverse complement strand
CGGCGTCGGTCTGCGGCGGCGTGGTCGGCGGCGGGGGATCCGCGTCGCCGTTGACGACGGTGACGCCGAGCTGCGCGGTGCCGATGCCGTCGCCGAGCAGGTTGAGCTGGCCGTTGCTGGAGTTGCCGGCCGCGTACAGGGTCACCGGACCGTTGTAGGCCGGCGCCCGCCAGCGGAACTGGAAGCTTGCCGACCCGGCCGCGAAGGGCTTCGGCTGCACGTGCGAGCTCTCGCCGCCGCCCACGTGCACGTCGGTCCCGGGCGCCTGGAAGGTCCCGGCCGCGCCGGCCACGCCGTCGGCGGAGACGCCCAGTCCCGCGGTCACGCCCGGACCACCGCTGATCGTCACCGTGTACTCGGCGATCGTGCCGGCATCCAGCACCTGCGGTCCGGAGATCGCCACCGTCGGGACCGGAGCCCCCGGCGCGTGGCAGGCGGCGCAGGTCGCGCCGCTGTTGGTGCGCGGGTTGCCCGAGAAGCCGTCGCGGCCGTACAGGCTCGCTTCGGCCTGGGCGCACGCCGCCGACAGGAAGGCGATGGCGACGCAGGCGTGGAACCAGGTCGGACGCATGGACCCCTCCGTTGTTGACCCCGAAGTGGCGGAGTATTGCGCATCGCCGGGCCCGCGTCAGTGAAGTCCGACCCCCGTGCGCCCGGGCGCTCCATGGGCTAGCCTGTCCGCGGCATGATGCCGGAGAGGATCGATGGACCGATTTGCAAGGCTTGCCGCAGCCCAGGTACTGCTTGCCCTGCTGTTCGCGATGGCGGGCGGGTGGGCACGCGCGGCGGAACTGCTGGTCGCACCGGCGGCAGGTGGCGAAGGGACGCTTCCCGTCGAGGGATTCATGGAGCTTCGCGGCAGCCTCGTCGTCGCCGACGACGGCACGGTATCCGCGCACTCGCTCCACCGGGCCGGGCAGGTCCCGGCGGACGTCCGCGCCTTCCTCGACCGGCAGGTCGCCGGCTGGCGGGTGGAATTCGAGGATGGCTTCACGCCTTCCGCGGACGCAGTGCCGTACACCGTCCGGGTGCGCGCCTCGCCCTCTGGCGACGGCCTCCACGTGCTCTGGCTGGATGGCGTGCAGCTGCATGAAACGCTGCCGCCGGCGCAGCGGCTGCGGGCGCCCAGCCGCCGCCGCCCCGAATACCCGCGGACCATGGGTCGCATGGGTGCCAGCGGCAAGGTCTACATGCTGCTCCTGGTCGACGCCGAAGGGCGGGTCGAGGATGTCTTCGCCGAACAGGTCGACCTGACCACGCTGCCGGCCGACCACGGGGACGCCGTGCGCCAGCAGCTGGACTTCATCGCCAGCGCGGCGGCCGCGGTGCGCCACTGGCGCTTCCGCGTCCCGCGCGAAGGGCCGTACGCAGTCGGGCAGCAGGCGGTTCGCGTCCCCATCGTCTTCGCGATGCGCGGCCAGCCGATGCCCGGCTATGGCGAGTGGGAGTTCCTCGTCCGGGGTGTCCGCAAGTCGCCGCCCTGGCTGCCGGACGACCGGCTCGCCGGCGATGCCATGGCGTCGGCCGACGTCCAGCCCTTCCGCACGCGCATGCGGGTGCTGACCGGCACCGACGGCGGGGACCCGGGCGGCCAATGAGGAAGCCCCGCGGCTGCGGGGCTTTCCAGGGAGGGTGGTGCGGCGGCGGCCGCGGCCGGATCAGCGCTTCATCGAAGCGAAGAACTCGTCGTTGGACTTCGTGCTCTTCATCTTGTCCAGCAGGAACTCCATCGCCGCCAGCTCGTCCATCGGATGCAGCAGCTTGCGCAGGATCCAGATCTTCTGCAGCAGCTCCGGCTCGATCAGCAGGTCCTCGCGGCGCGTGCCGGACTGGTTGACGTTGATCGCCGGGTAGCCGCGCTTCTCGGTGATGCGGCGGTCCAGGTGCACTTCCGAGTTGCCGGTGCCCTTGAACTCCTCGTAGATCACCTTGTCCATCGCGCTGCCGGTGTCGACCAGGGCGGTGGCGATGATGGTGAGGCTGCCGCCTTCCTCGACGTTGCGCGCGGCGCCGAAGAAGCGCTTCGGGCGGGGCATGGCGTTGGCGTCCACGCCGCCGGTCAGGACCTTGCCCGAGCGCGGCACCACGTTGTTGTAGGCGCGCGCCAGGCGGGTGATCGAGTCGAGCAGGATCACCACGTCCTTCTTGTGCTCGACCAGGCGCTTGGCGCGCTCGATCACCATCTCGGCGACCTGCACGTGGCGCGCGGCCGGCTCGTCGAAGGTCGAGCTGATGACCTCGCCGCGCACGGTGCGCTGCATCTCGGTCACTTCCTCGGGCCGCTCGTCGATGAGCAGCACGATCAGGTGCACGTCGGGATGGTTGTAGGTGATGGCGCTGGCGATCTGCTGCATCATGATCGTCTTGCCCGCCTTGGGCGGCGAGACGATCAGCGAGCGCTGGCCCTTGCCCTGCGGCGCCATCAGGTCGAGGATCCGGCCGGCGATGTCCTCGCTGGACCCGTCGCCGCGCTCGAGCTTGAACTTCTTGCGCGGGAACAGCGGCGTCAGGTTCTCGAACAGGACCTTGTTCTTGGACGCTTCCAGCGGTTCGCCGTTGATCGTGTAGACCACGTTCAGCGCGAAGTAGCGCTCGCCGTCCTTCGGCCAGCGGATGCGGCCGGACAGGTGGTCGCCCGTGCGCAGGTTGAAGCGGCGGATCTGGCTCGGCGAGATGTAGGTGTCGTCCGGGCCGGCCAGGTAGCTGGCCTCGGCGGCGCGGAGGAAGCCGAAGCCGTCGGGAAGGATCTCCAGCACGCCGTCGGCGACGACGCCCTCGCCGTGGCGCGTCAGCACCTTCAGCAGGGCGAAGATGACGTCCTGCTTGCGCGCGCGGGCGACGCCCTCGTGGATGCCCAGCTGCTCGGCGATCTCCAGCAGCTTGTGCGCGGGCATGCGCTTGAGGTCGGACAGCGAGTACTGCGGGAAGCCCTCGGGGATGTTCGGGGGTGGCAGGCGGTTGGCCTGGTCGTTGTTCTCGGTGGGCAGGCCGTCGTCGCGGGAGCGGTCGCGCTGGCGGTCGCGGCGGTTGCGGAAGCGCTCGCGGCGGCCGCCCTGGCCCTGCTGGGCGTGCTGCTGGCCGCCGTGTTGCTGGCGCTGGCCGCCGTCGTGGTCGCCCTGGCCGCCCTGCTGGCGCTGGCCGCCGTCACCGTCGCCCTGGCCGCCCTGCTGGGCAGGCGCCTGCTGTGCGTCGGTCGCCGGCGCCGCCTTTTCCGCCCTGGGGGCGTCGACCGGGAGTTCGGCCTGGACCGGCTTGGCGGCCGGCGCGTCGGCCTGGGCCGGTGCCGGCGGGGAAGCTTCGGCGGCCTTGGACACGCGCGCCTTGCGCACGCGCTTCACGGCGCTCTCGCCGGGATCGGAAGGATTGTCTGACAAGTGCGGAACCTCGCTCGCTGCGAGCGCCCTGTGCGGGCGGCGGGCAATGGACTGGGTGGGGTGTTGCAGAAGGTGCGGCGTCGCAAGCGCGCGCCGGGGTGTCGCTGAAACTAGCACTCCCGGCCTGCCACGGCAAGCCGGGTGGGGGGCCGGGCCCTCAGAGGGCCTTGTCGATCATCTGCGCCAGGACGGGCTTGCCGACGGCGCCGATCTGGGTCGCCTGGACCTGGCCGTCCTTGAACAGCAGCAGCATCGGGATCGAGCGGACGTGGTACTTCAGGGCGGTGGCGCGGTTCTGGTCGATGTCGATCTTCACCACCTTGGCGCGGCCGGCGTACTCGGTCGCCAGCTCGTCCAGGGCGGGCGCGATCATCTTGCACGGGCCGCACCAGGGCGCCCAGAAGTCGACCAGCACCGGCTCCCTGGAAGCGAGGACGGTGGCGTCGAAATCGGCGTCGCTGGCGTGGATGACGGCTTGGTTCACGGGGGTCTCCTGCGTGGGGGCGGCGGTGCCGGGCCCGCGGACGGGGCGGCTGGCGGCCGCGGTAGCTGCTAAACTTGGGCGATTCGCGGCCGATTCAAGGGGCCGCCCCGTCGGAGGGGCGAGCTTCAGACTGGCAAGCCGCCGCGCCATCTCCACGGCAGTCTGCTTGGCTGCCGCCTTCCACGCAAGCGCGCCACGCCGCGCAGACTCCCGACGAATGACCGACAAGCCACTTACCGACGTCACCTTCTCCTCCTTCGACCTCCACCCGCGCCTGCAGGCGGGGCTTGAAACCGCCGGCTTCACCCGCTGCACGCCGATCCAGGCGCTGGCGCTGCCGGTCGCGCTGCCCGGGGGCGACGTCGCCGGGCAGGCGCAGACGGGCACCGGAAAGACGCTCGCCTTCCTGGTCGCGGTGATCAACCGCCTGCTGACCCGCCCGGCGCTGGCCGAGCGCAAGCCCGAGGACCCGCGCGCGCTGATCCTGGCACCGACCCGCGAGCTTGCCATCCAGATCCACAAGGACGCGATGAAGTTCGGCCCCGGGCTGGGCCTGCGCTTCGCCCTGGTCTACGGCGGCGTCGACTACGACAAGCAGCGGCAGCTGCTGCAGGAAGGCGTGGACGTCATCATCGCGACGCCGGGCCGGCTGATCGACTACGTCAAGCAGCACAAGGTGGTCAGCCTGCACGCCTGCGAGGTCTGCGTGCTGGACGAAGCCGACCGCATGTTCGACCTCGGCTTCATCAAGGACATCCGCTTCCTTCTGCGCCGCATGCCGGTGCGCACCGAGCGCCAGACCCTGCTGTTCTCGGCCACGCTGAGCCACCGCGTGCTCGAGCTCGCCTACGAGCACATGAACGAGCCGCAGAAGCTGGTGGTCGAGACCGAGACCATCACCGCCGCGCGCGTGCGCCAGAAGCTGTACTACCCGGCCGACGAGGAGAAGCTGCCGCTGCTGCTGGGCCTGCTCTCGCGCGGCGAAGGCGCGCGCACGATGGTGTTCGTCAACACCAAGGTGTTCGTCGAGCGGGTGGCACGCGCGCTGGAGCGCGCCGGCTACCGCGTCGGCGTGCTCTCGGGCGACGTGCCGCAGAAGAAGCGCGAGTCCCTGCTGAAGAAGTTCCAGGCCGGCCAGCTCGAGATCCTGGTCGCCACCGACGTCGCCGCCCGCGGCCTGCACATCGATGGCGTCAAGTACGTCTACAACTACGACCTGCCCTTCGACGCCGAGGACTACGTCCACCGCATCGGCCGCACCGCGCGCCTGGGCGAGGAGGGCGACGCGATCAGCTTCGCCTGCGAGCGCTACGCCATCGGCCTGCCCGACATCGAGGCCTACATCGAGCAGAAGATCCCGTCCGAGCCGGTCACCGCCGAACTTCTGACGGCCCTGCCTCGCAAGCCGCGCGAGGGCGTGGAGCTGGAGGCGGAGGAAGGCGAGAGCGTCAGCGAGATCTTCCGCGAGGCGCGCGAGCAGCGCGCGGCGGACGAGGCCCGTCGCGGCGGCGGCCGCCGCGAGGGCGGTGCCGGTCGTGGCCGCGGTCCGCGCGGCGAGGGCGGCGAGGGCCGCCGCAGCCGTGGTCCGCGCCCCGAAGGCGAAGCCCGCCGGGAGCGCGGACCCCGACGGCCGCACGCAGCCGCGGCCGCCGAGGCCGCCGATGCCGCGGTCGCCGAGGGCGTGAACGGGTCCGGCGCCGCTTCCGCGTCGGCGCCGACCGCCGCTGGCGCTGCGTCGCAGGGAGAGCCCGCCGGCGCTCCCGGCGCCGAAGGCGAGCGCGCGCCGCGCAAGCGCCGCCGCCGTCGCGGCGGACGCCGCGTCAACGGCGAGGGCCGGCCGCAGCAGGCGCAGGACGGCCAGGCTCAGGGCGCGGACCGCGGGGAAGGCGGCAGCCGTGGTGCGCAGCCGCGCACGCCGCGGCAGCCGAAGCCGCAGCCGCCCGCGGCGCCCCAGCCGGCCGCGCCGGCGACGGAGAACGCCCCGTCGCTGTTCGGCCGCATCGGCCAGGGCCTGCGCAAGCTGGTGACCCGCGCGCCGCGCTCCCGGCACTGACGTCGCGCGCGTAGCTTCCGCGACCGCTGCGGTCTGGCCCCGTCGCGGCCGGCAAGCGATACTCGGGGTCCGATTCCCTCGAGCCGCCCGATGCCGCCGGTCCTCCGCTTCGACAACGTCTGCAAGCAGTACCCGGGCGGACAGGTCGCGCTCGAGGACGTCAGCTTCAGCGTCGATGCGGGCGAGATGCTGTTCGTCACCGGCCACTCCGGGGCCGGCAAGAGCACCCTGCTCAAGCTGATCCACCTCTCCGAACGGCCCAGCCGCGGCGCGGTGGTGTTCGGTGAACGCAACCTGCTCCGCGTCCGGGGCGGGCGCGTGGCGCTGCACCGGCGCGAGGTCGGCGTGGTGTTCCAGGACCACCGCCTGCTGGCCGATCGCAGCGTGCACGACAACGTCGCGCTGCAGCTCGTTCTGCGCGGCGTG
>JAAZHF010000313.1 GCA_012510865.1 Gammaproteobacteria bacterium | reverse complement strand
CTTCTGCGCTTCGGTGCCGAACTTCAGGATGCCGTTGCAGAACAGCGAGTTGTTCACCGACACGATGGTGGAGTGCGCGGCATCCGCGGCGGCGATCTCGATCATCGCCAGTACGTAGGCGATCGGATCCATTCCCGCCCCGCCGTATTCGGCCGGTACCTCGATGCCCATCAGGCCGTTCTCGCCCAGGAGGCGCATGTTCGCGAGCGGGAACTCGCCGGTCTCGTCGTGGTGGCCGGCACTGGGCGCGATCTTCTCCTGCGCGATGCGCCGTGCCACGTCCTGGATCATCAACTGCTCTTCGGTAAAGCTGAAATCCACGCGCTGCTCCTGGGTGGGCCGCGGCGTCGCGCGGCGGCTTGGACAAGACCGCCATTCTAGCCTGCCGCCGCGCACGCTTCGACCGGCATCCGTACGCGGACCGGTGGCCGGCACGCCCCGGCGACCCGCGGCGCGGCCTTGACCGCGGACGGATGCCGTTGAACAATGCATCGCTGTATCGCGATGGGAAGATATATATGGACCTCGAAGCCTGGTCCAGCCACCTCAAGGTGCTGGCCGACGCCACCCGGGTGCGCCTGCTGGCGCTGCTGGAAGGCGAGGAGCTGACGGTCGCCGAGCTGTCGGCCATCACACAGCTCGCGCAGCCGCGCGTGTCGACCCATCTCGCGCGCCTCAAGGAAGCGGGGCTGGTGCGCGACAGGCGCGCCGGCGTATCCGCGTACTACCGCTTCGACGAGGACCGGCTGGACCCCGCGCAGCGCGCGCTGTGGCAGACGCTGCGCGAGGGCAGCGACGACCCGCTGCTGCGCCAGGACGCCGAGCGCGTGTCCGGCGTGCTTGCGATGCGCGCCGCCGACCAGAACTGGGCCGATTCCGTGGCCGGCGACATGGAGCGCCACTACTCGCCGGGCCGCACCTGGGAGGCGATGGCGCGTTCGGCGCTGCCGCTGCTGGAAACCGGCGACGTGCTCGACATCGCCTCGGGCGACGGCGTGCTGGCGGAGCTGCTTGCGCCCCACGCGCAGCGCTACGTCTGCATCGACGCCAGCCCGCGCGTGGTCGCCGCCGCGCGCGAACGGCTCAAGCGCTACCGCAACGTCGAAGTCCAGGAAGCCGACATGCACGCCCTGCCCTTCGCGGACGGCAGCTTCGACCTGGTGGTGCTGATGCACGCGCTCACCTACTCGGCCAAGCCCGCGCAGGCGGTCGCCGAGGCCGCCCGGGTCCTGCGGCCGGCGGGCCGCCTGCTGCGCACCAGCCTCGCGCGCCACGGCCACCGCAGCGCGGTGGAGGCATTCGGGCACGTCAACCTGGGCTTCGGTGCCCGGGAGCTGCGCCGCTTCGTCGACAAGGCCGGGCTCGAGCTGCAGTCCTGCGAGACCGTCACCCGCGAGAAGCGTCCGCCGCACTTCGAAGTCATTTCCCTCATCGCAGGAAAGCCATGAACGCCCTCCCCTGGCTCCACCCCGGGCGCGTCGCGCTGCTCGAAGGCGCGCTCGCCGAACGCATCCTCGTCATCGACGGCGCCATGGGCACCATGGTCCAGCGCCACCGCCTGGAAGAGGCCGACTACCGCGGCGAGCGGTTCGCCGGCGGCTTCGACTCCCGCCACCCCGGCGACGGCGAGGGCCACGACCTCAAGGGCAACAACGACCTGCTCACGCTCACCCGCCCCGACCTCATCGCCGGCGTCCACCGCGGCTACCTCGAAGCCGGCGCCGACATCGTCGAGACCAATACCTTCAACTCGACCGCCGTCAGCCAGGCCGACTACCGCCTCCAGCACCTCGTGCGCGAGCTGAACCTGGAAGGCGCCCGCCTGGCCCGCGCCTGCTGCGACGAGGTCGAGGCCCGGACACCGGGGCGCCCGCGCTTCGTCGCGGGCGTGGTCGGCCCCACCAGCCGCACGGCCTCGATCAGCCCGGACGTCAACGATCCCGGCTTCCGCAACACCAGCTTCGACGCGCTGCGGGACGACTACCGGGTCGCGGTGGACGGGCTGATCGACGGCGGCGCCGACATCCTGATGGTCGAGACCATCTTCGACACGCTCAACGCCAAGGCCGCCCTGTACGCCATCGCGGAGGCCTTCGACGCGCGCGGCGGGCGGCTTCCGGTGATGATCTCGGGCACCATCACGGATGCTTCGGGACGCACCCTGTCCGGCCAGACCGCCGAGGCCTTCTGGATCTCCGTCTCGCACGCCGACCCGCTGTCCGTGGGCCTCAACTGCGCGCTCGGGGCGAAGGAGCTCCGACCGCACGTCGAGACCCTCGCGAACGTGTCCGGTTGCTTCGTCAGTGCCCACCCGAACGCCGGGCTGCCGAATGCCTTCGCGGAGTACGACCAGACGCCCGCGGAGATGGCCGGCATGCTCGGCGAGTTCGCCCGTTCCGGCCTGCTCAACCTGGTGGGCGGCTGCTGCGGCACCACCCCCGACCACATCCGCGCCATCGCCGAGGCGGTCGAGGGCCTGCCTCCACGGCCGGTGGACGCCCGGTCCCGACGGCCGGCGACGGAGGTGACCGCATGAGCGCGCCGAGGTACACCCGCCTGTCCGGCCTCGAGCCGCTGGTGATCACGCCCGAACTGCTGTTCGTCAACGTCGGCGAACGCACCAACGTCACCGGAAGCGCCCAGTTCAAGAAGCTGGTCAAGGAGGAGCGGTACGAAGAGGCGGTCGAGGTCGCGCGGCAGCAGGTGGCCAATGGCGCGCAGATCCTCGACGTGAACATGGACGAGGGGCTGATCGACTCGGCGAAGGCGATGACGCGCTTCCTGAACCTGATCATGTCGGAGCCGGACATCGCGCGCATCCCGGTGATGGTCGACTCGTCGAAGTGGGAGGTGATCGAGGCCGGGCTGAAGTGCCTGCAGGGCAAGGGCGTGGTCAACTCGATCTCGCTCAAGGAGGGCAAGGAGGCCTTCGTCGAGCACGCACGCAAGGTGCTGCGCTACGGCGCCGCGGCGGTGGTCATGGCCTTCGACGAGCAGGGCCAGGCCGATACCGCCGACCGCAAGGTCGAGATCTGCACCCGCGCCTACCGGATCCTGGTCGACGAGGTCGGGTTCCCGCCCGAGGACATCATCTTCGACCCGAACGTGTTCGCGGTGGCCACGGGCCTGGAGGAGCACAACAACTACGCGGTGGACTTCATCGAGGCCACGCGCCGGATCAAGGCAACCCTGCCCCACTGCCATGTCTCCGGCGGCGTCTCCAACGTGTCGTTCTCCTTCCGCGGCAACGAGACCGTGCGCCAGGCGATCCACTCGGTGTTCCTATACCACGCGATCGCCGCGGGCATGGACATGGGCATCGTCAACGCCGGCGCGCTGCCGATCTACGACGAACTCGATCCGGAGCTGCGCGACCACGTCGAGGACGTGATCCTCAACCGCCGCCCCGACGCGACCGAACGGCTGCTCGCGCTCGCCGAGCGCTACAGGGGGAGCAAGGGCCGCAGGCAGCAGGAGGACCTGGCCTGGCGCGGGAAGGACGTGCGCGCGCGCCTCGCCCACGCACTGGTCCACGGCATCGACCAGTACGTCGAGGCCGACACCGAGGAAGCGCGACAGCTGTCCCCGCGCCCCCTCGACGTGATCGAGGGCCCGCTGATGGACGGCATGAACATCGTCGGCGACCTGTTCGGCGCCGGGAAGATGTTCCTGCCGCAGGTGGTCAAGTCGGCGCGGGTGATGAAGAAGGCGGTGGCCTACCTGCTGCCCTTCATCGAGGCCGAGAAGGTGCGCACCGGCGATACCGGGAAGAACAACGGCAAGGTCGTGATGGCGACCGTCAAGGGCGACGTCCACGACATCGGCAAGAACATCGTCGGCGTGGTCCTGGCCTGCAACAACTTCGAGGTCATCGACCTCGGGGTGATGGTGCCGGCGCAGAAGATCATCGACACCGCCGTCGCCGAGAACGCCGACCTCGTCGGCGTGTCCGGCCTGATCACGCCCTCGCTGGAGGAGATGGGCCACGTCGCGCGCGAAATGGAGCGCCAGGGCCTGACCATCCCGCTGATGATCGGCGGGGCCACCACCTCGCGCGCGCACACGGCGCTCAAGATCGACCCCCACTACAGGTACCCCACGGTGTGGGTGAAGGATGCATCGCGAGCGGTCAGCGTGGCCCAGTCGCTGGTCTCGCCGGAGCTGCGCGCGCCCTTCGTCGCCGCCAACGAGGCCGACTACGCGGAGATCCGCAAGCGCCACCGCAACCGCGGCGACGCCAAGCGGCTGGTGTCGCTCGAGAAGGCGCGGGCGCAGCGCTTCGACGGCGGATGGGACGGCTACCAGCCGCCCCGGCCGCGCAAGCCCGGGATCACGGTGTTCGACGACTATCCGATCGAGGACCTCGTCGGGACCATCGACTGGACGCCCTTCTTCCAGGCCTGGGAGCTCGCCGGGCGCTATCCGGCCATCCTCGACGACGCGGTGGTCGGCAAGGCCGCGCGGGACCTCTACTCCGATGCGCGCGCGATGCTCGACACGATCATCCGCGAGAAGTGGCTGACCGCGAAGGCGGTGTTCGGACTGTTCCCGGCGGCCGCCGTCGGCGACGACGTGGAGCTCGTGGTCGACGCCGCGGCGGGGGAAGCCGGCGTGGTCCGCGTCCCCTTCCTGCGGCAGCAGGTGGACAAGCCGGTCGAGCGCCCGGACTTCTGCCTCGCCGACTTCATCGCCCCGAGGGAAGCCGGGCTCGAGGACTGGATGGGCATGTTCGCGGTGACCGCCGGCATCGGCATCGATGGCCACCTCGAACGGTTCCGCGCCGACCACGACGACTATCGCTCGATCCTGCTGAAGGCGCTGGCCGACCGCCTTGCCGAAGCCCTGGCGGAACACCTGCACCAGCGGGTGCGCACCACGTTCTGGGGCTATGCACCCGACGAGGACCTGGACAACGAGGCCCTGATCGCCGAGGCCTACCGCGGCATCCGGCCGGCGCCCGGCTACCCGGCCTGCCCCGACCACAGCCCCAAGGAGCAGCTGTTCCGCGTGCTCGACGCCACGGCCAACGCCGGCATGGAGCTGACCCACGGCTTCGCCATGACGCCGACCGCGGCCGTCTCCGGCTACTATTTCAGCCACCCGGGCAGCAAGTACTTCGTGGTCGGGCGCGTCGGCAAGGACCAGGTCGCCGACTACGCCAGGCGGCGCGGCGTGGAGATCGCCCAGGTCGAGCGCTGGCTCGCATCCAACCTGGATTACGATCCCGAGTAGGCACCCACGGCGCGCGCCAGATGGCCCAGCACCCAGGCCCGCCGCCGGCCGCGCCGGTGGTGCGGCTGTCGAGCTTCTATTTCACCTACTACGCGGCGCTGGGCGCGTTCACCCCCTACTGGGCGATGCACCTGCAGTCGCGCGGGATGGGCATCACCGCGATCAGCGTGATGATGAGCCTGTGGTACGCCACCCGCGTGGTGGCGCCCTCGGCCTGGGCATCGATCGCGGCCGCGTCGCCGAAGCCGATCCGCTGGCTGCGCATCGGCTGCATCCTGACGGTGGCGAGCTTCGCCTGCTTCCTGCCCGGGCAGCCGGAATGGACGCTGTACGCGGCCATGGTGGCCTTCTGCTTCTTCTACAACGCGGTGATGCCGCAGTTCGAAGCGATCACCCTCGGCCATCTCGGCGCCGACGCGCACCGCTACGGATCGATCCGCGTCTGGGGCTCGATCGGCTTCATCCTCGTCACCACCGGCTTCGGCTGGCTGATCGAGCACCGCGGCGCGGCCATCCTGCCCTGGGCCATGCTGCCCCTGTTCGTCCTCATGGCGGCCAGCGCGTTCGCCAACCGCGACGCCGGGCATCCCGGCCCGCGGGGCCCGGCGGGCGCCGGATTCTGGAGGATCGTGCGCAGGCCTGAGGTGGCCGCGTTCCTGCTGGCGGCCTTCCTGGAGCAGCTCTCCTTCGGCCCCTACTACACGTTCTTCTCCGTCTACATGGACGGGCTCGGCTACCCCACCTCCACCCTGGGCCTGATGTGGACGGTGGGCGTGGTGTTCGAAG
>JAAZHF010000312.1 GCA_012510865.1 Gammaproteobacteria bacterium | reverse complement strand
GGACCGATGCGCAGCGCGTTGCCGATCCAGGTCGCGACCACCGCGACCAGTGCGATCACCGGAAGCGCCGCCCACCAGCCGCCGGCCGCGCTCCACAGGCCGAGCGCGGTGGCCACCGCGAAGGCGAGGGCGATCAGCCCCAGCTGCAGCATCCGGTGCGCATAGGCGCGGCCGCTCCCGTAGAGTCCGGTGAAGCCGCCGATGGCCACCATCATCCCGGCGGTGATGTCGCCCGCCAGCCATCCGGCCAGCACGGGCGCGCCGATGCAGGCGCTTGCGCGCAGCGAGAACCGCACCCGGTCCGGGGGCGCGGGCTTGAACTCGAACAGTCCGCGCATGGCCTGGGCGATTCGGCTCACGGCTGGCTCGCTGGCGAAGGGTCGACGGCCATCGTACGCCGCGGCCGGTCCGGCATTCCCGGCGCGCGGGGGACGCAGTGGACTGCGTTGCGCGGCCGGCGACGCTTGCGCCATCATCGGGCGACAGTCTCAGGAGGAGAGTGCGGATGGAGTCCATCGCAGGCGGTCGCGGGGTGGCGAGGTGACGGGCGGGATCGTTCCGGTGTGGAAGCAGGTGACGCCGGAGCTGGAGTCCCAGCTGATCGCGCTGTGGGCGCGCAACCGCGCGCTGCCCGATCCCACCCGGGCCGCCGAGCGCGCGCAGCAGGCGGTGGCCGTGGGCGTGGACGACAGCGGGGCGGTCTGGGGCGTTGGCACCGCGGTGCTGGGCATCGTGCCGTCCTTCGGCCAGCCGACCTACCTCTACCGCCAGTTCTTCGACGTCGGCGCCCGCGGGCTGAAGCAGACGATGCCCTTCCTGAACCTGGCCCGGGACACCCTGGAGGCGTACAACGCCTCGCTCCCGCGACCGGAGGCGGTCGGGGTGATGTTCGAACTCCAGAACGACGGCCTCGCCAGGCATTACCAGGCGCTGTACGAGGAACAGGCCAGGGCCCACTTCATCGGCTGGTCGCCGCGCGGCAACCAGCTGCGGATGATGTACTTCAAGGGGGCCAGGATCATGCTTCCGCCGGATGCGGTGCCGCGGCAGCGGCCGCGCGCGGCCGGCTCCGGGAGCGCCGCCACCGCCTGAGGCCGACCGGGCCTGGCGCGCCTGCTTCACTCGCTCGCGACGGCGGGTTGCGGATGGTTGTGCATCCCCCCAGCGGAGCGAGACCATGGCACGCGCGAAGTACGACAAGTCCCAGATGCACGAGCTGCTCTACCAGGCGCTCGAGACCGAGCTCGGCGGCGAGCAGGTCTACCTGCAGGCGATCGAATGCGCGGTCAACGACGACCTGCGCGAGGAGTGGAACGAGTACCTCGAGGAGACCCGCACCCACCAGGAGATCCTGCTGCAGGAGTTCGAGGCCTTCGGCCTGGACCCCGAGGTCCGCACCCCCGGCCGCGAGATCGTGGCCCACCACGGCCGGGCGCTGGTGGAAGCGATGGTGATGGCGCAGGAAGCGGGCGATCCGATGGCGGCCCAGCTGGTGGCCGGCGAGTGCGTGGTGCTGGCGGAAACCAAGGACCACCTGAACTGGGAGCTGATCGGCTACCTGGCCGACCGCGCGACCGGCGACGAGAAGCAGGTGCTGAAGGCCGCCCACGACAAGGTCGAGAAGCAGGAAGACCACCACCTCTACCACACCACCGGCTGGACCCGGGAGCTGTGGCTGGAGTCGTTGGGCATGCCCGCCGTGCTGCCGCCGCCGGAGGAGGTCCGGAACGTCGAGACCGCGATCGGCGCCGCGCGCGCGGAGAAGGCGCGCAGCGACATGCTCTGAGCGGATCGGCGCTCAGGCCCGGCGCAGCAGGCGCAGCCCGAACCAGTCGCGCGGGTCGTTCCAGGCGTGCGCGATGCGCAGGCCGGCCTCCGCGGCGAGCGCGCCGAAGGCGGCGTCGGTGTACTTCCGGCTCTGCTCGACGTGCAGCTCCTCGCCGGCCGCGAACCGGAACCCGCGGCCGGCGACCGTCACCAGCTGGTCGCGCAGGCTCACCAGCGTGGTCACGACCCGGGACTCCGGCTCGACGTAGCGCGCGCGGTGGGCGAAGCCGTCGAGGTCGAAGTCGCTTCCGACGTCGCGGTTGAGCCGGCGCAGCAGGTTCAGGGTGAAGTCGGCGGTGACCCCGGCGGCGTCGTTGTAGGCGGCCTCGATGATGGAGGGATCCTTCACCAGGTCGATGCCGACCAGCGCTGCGCCGCCGGGGCCCATGGTGTCGCGCATCGCCGCCAGCAGGCGGGAGGACTCGAGGTGGCCGAAGTTGCCCAGGGTCGAGCCCGGGAAGAACACCAGCGCCGACGCCGCGGCGCGCGACGGGCGCGGCAGCGGCACCGGCCGGGTGAAGTCCGCCAGCACCGGCAGGACTTCGATGTCGCCGAACTCGCGCTGCAGCCGCGTCGCACTGGCGACGAGGGCCGAGCGCGAGATCTCGATCGGCGTCCACGCCACCGGATCGTCCAGCGCTTCGAGCAGCAGCCGGGTCTTGCGCCCGCTGCCGCTTCCGTATTCGACCACGTGCACGCGGGGCCCGACCGCGGCGGCGATGCCCGGGCCGCGCCCGGCCAGCAGCGCAAGCTCGATCCGCGTCAGGTAGTACTCGGGCTGGCGGGTGATGGCCTCGAACAGCTCCGAACCCCTGCGGTCGTAGAAGTACTTCGAGGGCAGTCGCCTGGGCGTCGACGACAGGCCGCGCAGCACGTCGCCCGTGATGTCGTCGGGGTCGGGGTGGAGGTCGGTCAGCCGCGGTGGCGTCGTCACTTCGCGTCCCTCGCCAGGCGCAGTCCGCTGCACTGCCAGCGCGCCTGCGGCGGGAAGAAGTTGCGGTAGCTGGCCCGCAGGTGCCCGCGCGGGCCAAGGCAGCTCCCACCGCGCAGGACCAGCTGTCCGCTCATGAACTTGCCGTTGTACTCGCCCAGGGTGCCGTCGAGCGGCCGGAACCCGGGCCAGGGCGCGTAGGCGCTGGAGGTCCACTCCCAGGCGTCGCCGAACATCTGCCGGGGCGCGTCGACGGGGCCGGCGGCGCTCGCGTCGGCACGCGGGTGCAGGGGCGCGCCGGCGTCGGCGAAGTTGCCTTCGACGGGCAGTCCGGCGGCCGCGGCCTCCCATTCGGCCTCGGTGGGCAGCCGCGCTCCGGCCCAGCGCGCGAAGGCGTCCGCTTCGTAATGGCTGAGGTGGCACACGGGCGCACGCGGGTCGCGCGGGCGCAGGCCCCCGAGGGTGTACTCCCGTTCACCGTCCTCGTGCCAGTAGAGGGGCCGGGACCAGCCTTCGCGCTGCACCGCGTCCCATCCGTCGCTGAGCCAGAGCGTCGGTCGCCGGTAGCCGCCGTCCGCGATGAACCCGGCGTAGTCGGCGTTGGTCACTGGATGCCTCGCGATGTCGTGCGCGGGCAGCAGCACGCGGTGGCGCGGGCTTTCGTTGTCATAGGCGAAGTCCGCGCCCGGGGCCGGCCAGCGCGGCGCCCCGATCGCGACGATGGCCTCGTCGCGGTGCAGCCACGTCGATCCGCGGGCATGGTCGTCGCCGGCGGCCGTGGCCGGCGCCGGTTCCGGAAGCTCCGCGCGATAGGCCGGCGCCAGCGGATTGCACCACAGCGCGTGCTTGATGTCGGTGAGAAGCAGCTCCTGGTGCTGCTGCTCGTGGTGGATGCCAAGCTCGAGGACCTGCAGGAGCGCGTCGTCGAAGCGCCCGTCCGCGAGCCCGCGCTGGATGCGCTCGTCGACGTCGTCGCGCCAGGCCAGCACCGCCGGCAGGCCAGGTCGCGACAGCAACCCGCGCGCCGCCCGCGGGTGGCGGGCGCCGGCGCCGACGTAATAGCTGTTGAACAGCACGTCCCAGCCGTCGGGGATCGCCGCCGGGTCCCGGAGCACGAAGCGCGCGAAGAACCAGGTCGTGTGCGCAAGGTGCCACTTCGCCGGACTGGCGTCCGGCATCGATTGCAGCTGCGCGTCCTCGGGCGACAGCGGCGCGGCCAGCGCCACCGTGCGGGCGCGGACCCCGGCGTATCGGGTGGCGGGGTCGTGGCTCATGCCCGGATCCTACCCGAGCCGACCATCACACGACGTCGGGTTCGCTGAACGCCTCCGGCTCGTCCTCGGCGGAGCCGATCGGGATGCAGCTGCAGAACACGTTCTTGTCGCCGTGCACGTTGTCCACCCGCGCCACCGGCGGCCAGTACTTCTGCTGGCGCAGGGAGGGCAGGGGGAACACGGCGAGCTCGCGCGGGTAGGCGTGGGTCCATTCGCTGGCCGAGGCCTGGGCCGCGGTGTGCGGCGCGTTCTTGAGCGGGTTGTCCTCGCGGTCCAGGCGGCCGTCCTCGATCGCGCGGATCTCGTCCCGGATCTGGATCATGGCGTCGATGACCCGGTCGCGCTCGTGCAGCGCCTCGCTCTCGGTCGGCTCCACCATCAGCGTGCCGGAAACCGGGAAGCTCAGCGTGGGCGCGTGGAAACCGAAGTCGATCAGGCGCTTGGCCACGTCCTCCGCACCGACGCCGGTGGCGTCCTTGAGCGGGCGCAGGTCGAGGATGCATTCGTGCGCCACCAGTCCGTTGCGGCCGGTGTACAGGGTCGGATAGTGCGGCTCCAGCCGCCTGGCGATGTAGTTGGCGCTGCGCAGCGCGACCTGGGTGGCGCGGCGCCGGCCTTCGGCCCCCATCAGGGTGATGTACATCCAGCTGATCGGCAGGATGCTGGCCGAGCCGTGGGTGGCCGCCGAGACCATGCCGACCGCGCCCTCGCCGCCGAAGGCGCGCGGCAGGAACGGGGCCAGGTGCGACTTCACCGCGCAGGGGCCCACGCCGGGGCCGCCGCCTCCGTGCGGGATGCAGAAGGTCTTGTGCAGGTTGAGGTGGCTGACGTCCGAACCCCACTTGCCGGGCTTCGCCACGCCGCACAGCGCGTTCATGTTGGCGCCGTCGGTGTACACCTGGCCGCCGTGGGCGTGCACGATTTCGCAGATCTCGACCACGTCCTCCTCGAACACGCCGTGCGTGGACGGGTAGGTGATCATGATCGCGGCCAGCCGGTCGGAGTACTTCTCCGCCTTGGCGCGGATGTCCTCGACGTCGACGTTGCCGCTGGAATCGCAGCGCGTCACCACGACCGTCATCCCGCACATCTGCGCCGACGCCGGGTTGGTGCCGTGGGCCGACTCCGGGATCAGGCAGATGTCGCGGTGGCCCTCGCCCTTGGACGCCAGGTAGGCGCGGATCGCGAGCAGGCCCGCGAATTCGCCCTGGGCGCCCGAATTGGGCTGGAAGCTGACCGCGTCGTAGCCGGTGATCTCCGCCAGCATCTTCTCCAGGCCGTCGATCAGCTCGCGGTAGCCCTCGGCCTAGTCGGCCGGCGCCAGCGGGTGGACCTGGCTGAACTCCGGCCAGGTGATCGGGATCATCTCGGCGGTGGCGTTGAGCTTCATGGTGCACGAGCCCAGCGGGATCATCGTGCGGTCCATGGCCAGGTCCTTGTCGGCCAGGGCGCGCATGTAGCGCAGCAGCTCGTGCTCGCTGTGGTGGGTGTTGAACACGGGGTGGGTCATGAACGGCGTGCCGCGCAGCAGGCCGGCGGGCAGTGCGTCGGGCACGCTCGCGTCCAGCGCGTCGATGTCGCCGACGTCGGCGCCGAACAGCGCCGCCAGCGCCGCCACGTCCTCGCGGGTGGTGGTCTCGTCGAGGCTGATGCCGAGGCTGCCGTCGTCGATGTGGCGCAGGTTGATGCGCGCCTCGCGCGCCTTCGCGTGCACCGCCGCGGCGTCGATGCCGGCCACGTGCAGGGTGTCGAAGAAATCGCCGCCCACGGTGGCGCCTGTCCGGCGCAGCGCGTCGGCGAGGATGGCGGTGAAGCGGTGCACGCGGCGGGCGATGCGCACCAGGCCCTCGGGGCCGTGGTAGACGGCGTACATGCCGGCCATCACCGCGAGCAGCACCTGTGCGGTGCAGATGTTGGAGGTCGCCTTCTCGCGGCGGATGTGCTGCTCGCGGGTCTGCAGGGTCAGGCGGTAGGCGGGGTCGCCCTCGGCGTCCACGGAGACGCCGATCAGGCGCCCGGGCATCTGCCGCTTGAAGGCGTCCCGGCAGGCCATGTAGCCGGCGTGCGGGCCGCCGAAGCCGAACGGCACGCCGAAGCGCTGGGTATTGCCGACCACGATGTCGGCGCCCCATTCGCCCGGCGCGGCGACCAGGGTCAGCGCCAGCAGGTCGGCGGCGACCGCCACCAGCCCGCCGCGCGCGTGCACGGCCGCCGCCAGCGCGCGGTAGTCGTTGATGCGGCCGAAGGTGTCCGGGTACTGCAGCAGCACGCCGTAGCTGTCGACGTCGAAGGCTTCGGCGTCCTCGCCCACGTGCAGCTCGATGCCCAGCCCGCCGGCGCGCGTGCGCAGCACCTCGAGCGTCTGCGGGTGCACGTTCCTCGAAACGAAGAACACGTTGGACTTCGACTTCGCCGAGCGCTTAGCCAGCGTCATCGCCTCGGCCGCCGCGGTCGCCTCGTCGAGCAGCGACGCGTTCGCGATCTCCATGCCCGTCAGGTCGGCGCACATGGTCTGGAAGTTGATCAGGGCCTCCATGCGGCCCTGCGAGATCTCCGCCTGGTAGGGCGTGTAGGCCGTGTACCAGGCCGGGTTCTCGAGGATGTTGCGCAGGATGACGTTGGGCACGTGGGTGCCGTAGTAGCCCTGGCCGATGAAGCTGCGGAAGACGGTGTTGCGGTCGGCGATGGCACGGATCCTCGCCAGCGCATCGACCTCGGTCATCGGCGGCGGCAGGTCGAGCGGCTCCCTGGAGCGGATCGACGCGGGCACGATGGCGTCGGTCATCGCATCCAGGGAGTCGTGGCCGACCACGCGCAGCATCCGCGCGATCTCGGCGTCGTTGGGGCCGATGTGGCGCGAGACGAAGGCGTCGTTGTGCTCGAGCGAGCGGAGGGAGGCGGACTTGGTCATGGCAGGGGACTCTGGCGGGCGCGGGTGGGCCGCGTGCACGGCACGCGGGGCGCCCCTCTGTCCTTTTGCCTGAGAGTTCGAGGCGGGGCACGAAGCCCGCCCCATGCACCTTCGGCGCCGGGTTTGACCGGTCTCTCCAGAGTTGTCCCCGCCGGCGGTACGTGGGCCTGAGCGATTACGGGCGTTGCGCCTTCGGCAGCCGTCCCGGTGGACCGGGGGCGGCTTCTCCCGCTGGAGGGTCTAGCAGCGCCGATTATAGCCCGCGGTTCCCGTAGGAGCGGCTACAGCCGCGACCAGGACCCGCGGCACGTCATGTCGCGGCTATAGCCGCTCCTACAGGAGGGTGGGCGGTATCCTTGTCGGCCCGCCCTGTCCGCGCCGCCCCCCGTGCCGGCGCTTGCCCATGCCTCCGCACCTCCCCAAGTCCATGGGCCGCCTGGCCCTGCTGCTCGCCGGCCTGTCGATGTTCGGCCCGTTCTCGATCGACGCGATCTTCCCGGCCTTCCCGGTCATGGGCGAGAGCCTGGGCGCCGACAAGCTGGCGATGCAGCAGACCATCAGCGCCTACCTCGTGGCCTATGCGCTGATGAGCCTGGTGCACGGGCCGATGTCGGACGCGCTCGGCCGGCGCCGCGTGATCCTGGGCGGGCTGGTGGTGTTCATCGCGGCGTCCGTGGGCTGTGCGCTTGCCGACGACCTGCCGACCATGCTCGCATGCAGGGTGCTGCAGGGGCTGTCCGCCGGCGTGGGACGGTTCGTCGGC
>JAAZHF010000311.1 GCA_012510865.1 Gammaproteobacteria bacterium | reverse complement strand
AGTTAGGGAAACGTGTGCGGTCGGGACCATGTTGCTTCGGATGCATCGGGCACGCATGACCTGCCAGCATGTGCCATGGAAAGGAATAGTCAAACGGGGCTGAGCGTCCCGAGCACTGAAACGACAATCAGGATCAAGATGGCCAGCGCGGCCTCGGCCGTCACACTCTGCCGCAAGACCCGCACCTGTCGCGCAGGGTCACCGCTGCTCAGCGCCCGTCCCAGACGCGGCACCAGCGTCCATCGGTGCAACGCTCCCAGGACGAGCATTCCACCAAACAGGGAAAGCTTGAACAGCAGCAAGTTTCCGTAGGTGCTCTGCAGCAGCGCCGACAATGACCATGCGGTGAGATCTCCATAGTGCGCGATTCCGGACAAGACGAGCGCAGCAACGAAAATCGTTCCCAGCGTCGAAAATCCATGCAGGAAGTCATGCGTCGATCGCAGACGCCCGATGTCCGAGGGCTCCTTGTCGCGCAGGAGCATCCCCAGAAACATCAGGACCGCTGCGATCCAGCCACCTGCCGCGAGAAGATGGATGAAGCCCGCAGCAAGCCGGACCGCGCCTGCGACGCCTTCGCCCGCGGCGGCGTGACCGTTCCATGCCAGCGAAGCGAGTGCGCCGCCCGCCAGCGTCGCCGCCAGCGGGAAGGCGGACTCCACCTTTCCGCGGCGGCGATGCCATCCGAGCACACACACCATGGCGATCAGCAGCGCGCCTCTCGCCATGGCTGCGCGGCCTGCGGACGTCTCAAACAGATACCAGCCAAGCGATTCGCGATCAACGTCGGCGACCGGCATTCCCATGATGCCGGCGGTCTTGAAGACGACATCGGCCCCGGTGAGCACGAGCCCGACGGCGGCACTCACCAACAGAACGCCCATGAATGGCCACCCGGCCAGGGCGTCGGCGAGTGCCGGTCGACGCGAACCGTACCAACCGAACAGTGGAACCCCGAAAAGAACCATGAGAACCAGATATTCGAGGAATCTCAGTGCATAAGCCGACAGGTCGAACATTCGCGACTCCTCAGCGCACCGTGAAGCTGAAGCTGCCCGGCATGGGGTGGTTGTCACCACCGACCGCGCGGTACTCCACGGTGTAGACGCCCGGAGCAAGCGGACCAGTCAACCTGGCGCGCAGGGTCTTTCCGTTGTTGACGATCTCGGTGGTGAAGTTCTCGATCGGCATGGCGGAGCTGCCGTGCTTCATGAGCAACTTGAGACGCGACGCCCGCGGAATCAGTGTTTCGTTGAACACGAGATCGATCTGGCCTGGAGAGGCCACCACCGCATCTGCCGCCGGTGTGGACTGCTGCAGCGCAGCGTGGGCATGCGCGATCTGCAGCGAGAACTGCCCTGCAGCGATCGCCAGGACGAGCGCGAAGGAGCGGAAAATGTTTGACGACTTCATGGATTGTCCTCTTTGCGAGTGTGATGCAAGGTCCCGTTCCTGGGGCCGTGCAGTGGTGGACCCGACAGCGTTGGCTGCCTGCTTGTCAGTGAAACAACGGTTCGTCGACTCTTGATGCTTGTGGTTTCGCGAAGTGAGGATCCCGCTGGTTACGGCGGGATCCCCGACGCATCAGGCTGCCATGGCACTACAGCTTTCCGCGCAGCGGCGACAGGCATCGGCGCAGCGCGTCATCTCGGGGTCGTTCATGGCATCGCATGCATCGGCACACTGGCGGCAGATCTCCGCGCAGGCACCGCAAACGACGGAGTGAACGCTGGCGCCACGCAGCATCGCGTCGGCGCTGGTGGCGCAGATATCGGCACACGTCGCCAGCAGGGCGATGTGCTCCGGTGCTGCGTGGGCACCGCCTTTGCCCAGGCAATAGTTGATGGTCTCCAGGCAGATCGCGTGGCATTGCGTGCAGTTGTCGATGCACTCGTTCATGGCCTGAGACCGGTGGTCTTCGGAATGGTGAGTCATGTGGATCTCCTGCTTCATCGCGGACGAGAATCGGCGCGCCCGCAACACCGCCCCCTGTTGCTCTTGCGGATCAATGCTGTGCGAAGGGTTCGGTGGTTCCGTCGTGATGGACCAGCTCGACCGTATACGGCTGCTGGCGTCCTTCCGGGACCTCCATGCCCGGCGAACCGAGCGGCATTCCGGGCAGGACCAGGCCGCGTGCGTCCGGCTTTTCTTCGAGGAGGCGCTTGATGTCCTCGGCCGGGACATGGCCTTCGATGACGTATCCGCCGACCTCGGCCGTGTGGCAGGAGCCCTTTGCATAGGGGACACCCAGGCGCTCCTTGACCGGCCCCAGGTCATCCATGTCATGCACATCCACGGCGAAGCCCGCCTTTTTCACGTGGTCGATCCAGCTACCGCAGCACCCGCAGGTCGGGGTCTTGTGGACCGTCATGCGTGGCAGGGTAGCGGGAGTCGCGTCGGCCGTTTTCGGGGCGACCTGCGCTGTGGGCGCGATGGTGGATTGCGCGGGTGTAGCCGCCTGGGTGCAGGCACCCAGGCCGGCGACCGCAAAAGCCGCCCACGCCAGTCGGTTCAATCTGCAGGTTTTCATTTCTGGTTCTCCGCTCAGCGCTTGGTCCGCGAGGACCAGTGGATGTGGACGATCCGCCAGCCATCGGCGGTCTGCTTCAGCACCATCGTCTCGGTGCTCTGGACGGTCAGCGGCTTGCCGTCCTTCTGGGCGTGCAGCTCGCTTTCGGTGCCGACCCACGCGAACTCGCCTGCGACCCGTGCGCGTTGACGGAGCAACTGGCGATGGGCGCCCTTGAGGAACGCCGCATCGCTGACGGCGTGATGGCCCAGATATTCCTCGCGGCTGCGCTCGGCCCCCCCGGACTCGAGGATGAGGACGTCGGCAGCGAGCAGGGATCCGACCGTGGCCAGGTCGCCGTTGGACAGGGCGGTGTTGAACCGCTCCGCCACGTCGACGGCGGCCTCCGCGGCGGCCGGCACGTCTACGTCCGCCGCTGCCGCAGCGGCGGGGTGATGTGTATGCGACTGTGCCGTCTGCGCCATTGCGGGCGACACCATTGCGAGCATCAGCGCGAGGCCAGACGAAATTGCTGTTGCATTCATTGTCTAACTCCAGGTTTTCAGTGAGTGTGCGCAGGGCCGTCTTCGGCCTCGGTCATACGGGGTGAAGGTGGAGACTGCACTTTGCCGTCGGCATGGCGATGCTCTACCGCGCGGACTTCTGTGTCGGTGACACGCGTTCCGTGGTCATCGTCCATACCCGGCGACTGCGCGTGCGGCATCGCGTCGCTCCCAGCTGTGGGCTGGGCAGGGTGATCCTCCGTCGCCGCCTCGTCATGGTCGTCGTCGTGTGTCTCGCCGCCGCCATGCGCGTGGCCTTCGCTGCT
>JAAZHF010000310.1 GCA_012510865.1 Gammaproteobacteria bacterium | reverse complement strand
CGCCCTCCGCCAGGCCACCGAGGACCTCGCTCATCGCCAGCCCGCGCAGGCCGAGCCGCACCGGGACCCGCCGCACGCGGCCGTCGCGGACCCGAAGCACGGTGGCGGCGGGCGAGCCCGGCGCCGCATCGAGCAGGGCGTCGTTGGGCACGGCGAGGGCGCGCTCGCTGCGACCGGTGAGGATGGTGGCCGTGACCGTCATGTCCTGGCGTACGAAGTCGGCCGCGGGATCGATCCGCAGGCGCACGTCGACGGTGCCGCGCGTCGGATCCACGCCCGGCGCGACGTGGAACACGCTGGCCGCGAAGGGGCGGCCCGGGAAGGCGTCGGCGATGCAGGTCGCGGGCTGGCCGATCGCGAGCCGCTCGAGGTTCTTCTCGTCGAGCGCGAGCAGCACTTCGCCGGGGGCATCGCGCGCGATCTCGAGCAGGACGTCGCCGGGCTTCACTGTGTCGCCGGGCTCGACGCTGCGCACCAGCACCGTGCCGGTGACGGTGGCCCGGATCACCGCGCGCGCCAGGTCGGCCTCGGCGGCGGCCAGGCGCTCGCTGGCCTGGGCCTCGCGGGCTCCGCCGTCGAGGGCCTCCAGCGCCACCCGCGCCTGGTCGACCGCGGCGCGCGCGGCGACCACGGACTGCGCCGCCTGCTCGACGCTCTCGCGCGAGACCAGCTGCTGCGCGCCCAGCTCGCGGCGGCGCGCAAGGGCGCGCTCGGCCTGTGCCAGTTCGGCCTGCACTTGCCGCAGCCGCGCGCGTGCGTCCGGCCGTTCGGCTTCCCGCAGCGCGGCCAGCGCGGCGCGGGCTTCGTCGCGGCGCGCCTCGAGGTCGCGCGCGCGGAGCACCACGAGCACGTCGCCGGGCGCGACCCGGTCCCCGTCCATCACGCGGCGCTCGAGCACCAGGCCGGAGATCTCGGCGCCCACCTGCACCCGCGACGGCGCCGCGATCCGCCCGGTGGCCACCACGTTCTGCACGATCGGGCCGACGACGACGTCGTAGCCGGGAAGCGCCGGACCGCGCAGCTTCGCCGCGGCCCATGACAGCAGCAGGGCGGCGGCGAGGACCCCCGCGGCCAGCAGCCACTTCCTGCGGATCGAGGCTCCGGCCATGGGCACTCCCGTCGAAAACGCCATCTTCGCCTGTCGGACAGGCGCAAAAAAGCCCCGCCGTCGCCGGCGGGGCTGGTGGGCGGTGGAGCGCCGCGGCGGGCTCAGGCCCTGTCGCTGCGCGGGCCGACCTGGATGCGGCGCGGCGTCGTCTCCGGGCGCTTCGGGATCACGATCTCGAGCACGCCGTGCTCGCCGTGCGCGGTGATGCCCTCGGGGTCGGCGCTGTCGGGCAGCGCGAAGCGGCGGTGGAACACGCCGTGGCTGCGTTCGATGCGCGAGAAGTTCTCGCCCTCTTCCTTCTTCACGCTGCTGCGCTCGCCCTTGATCGTGAGCAGGCCCTTGTCCATCTGGATCTCGATGTCCGACGGATCCACGCCGGGGACGTCGGCGTAGAGCACGAAGCGGTCGGGCTCTTCCTTGATGTCCACGCGCGGCGCCCACTGGCTGGTCACCACGGAGGACTCGTCGTTGCCATTCACACCAAGAAGGCTGCCCTCGAACAGGCGTTCGAAGAGCTGCCCCATCGGATCCTGGACGCGGGGCCATCCGCCCCGCCTGCGGCTGATCTGGTTCATCTTCGTCTCCTCGGTAAGCCGGGTCGCTGCCCGGTGCTGCTACCGATGTATGCGCCCGAGGCCTGTTTTCAAGGCCCCGTCGCCCGCGCGGGCGGCGCCGTCGTTCAGTCCGCGGACGGGGCCGCGGGCGGTCCGGCACCCGGCGGGGCGGCGGCCGGGGCGGGGTCGTGGCGGCTGCCGCCCAGGCACCGCGGCGACTCCGGCGCCGCGCCCAGGCGGGCCCATTCGGCGGCCGTATAGGTGTGCAGCGCGAGCGCATGGAATTCACGCATCAGCCCGCCCAGGGCGGCATACACCGCCTGGTGGCGGCGCACCGGGGACTGGCCGGCGAAGGCCTCGCTGACCACGGTCGCCTTGTAATGGGTCTCGAGCCCGCGGCTGTGCATGTGGCTCTCGTCCAGCACCTCGAGGTGGCTGGGGGACAGCGCCGCCTCGAGCGCGGCGTGGATGCGGTCGGCCTTCGTGTTCATGGCTGCATTATCGCCGGCCCGGCCGACGGATGCCTGAAGCCGCGGCCAGGCCACGCGCTCCACGCGCTATCGTGCACTGCCTCCCGCCACGCGGACCCAGACCGCCCGCCATGCCCTACGTCTTCGCCGACGGCAGCCTGCGCCTGGACGCATTCTCCAGCCTGACGCTGGCCATCCTGCTGCTGTTCATCGGCAAGGGCCTGGCCGCGCGCATCGGGATGCTGCGCCGCTACGGCATCCCGGACCCGGTGGTCGGCGGCGTGCTGTGCGCGGGCGTGGCCTGCATCCTGTACTACGCGGCGGGGCTGCGGCTCGAGTTCGAACTCGGCATGCGCGACATCCTGCTGCTGTACTTCTTCGGCGCGCTGGGCCTGAACTCGGACCTGCGCTCGCTGCTGTCGGGCGGCCGCCTGCTGCTGGTGCTGGCGCTTCTGGCGACGGCCTTCATCGTGATGCAGAACGGCCTGGGCATGGCGCTGGCGGGCGCGTTCGGCATGGATCCGCGGGCGGGACTGATGGCGGGATCGGTGTCGCTGACCGGCGGCGTCGGCACCACGCTCGCCTGGGCGCCGCACTTCAGCGAGCGGCTCGGCATCGCCGGCGCGGCCGAAATCGGACTGGCGTCCAACATGGTGGGGCTGGTCTCGGCCTGCGTGATCGGCGGCCCCATCGCCGGCTGGCTGATCCGCCGCCACCCGATCATGCCGTCGGCCGACGCGGGGCTGGAGGTCGGCCGCCTCTACGGCGACGACAGCCGCGCAACGCTCGACTACCACGGCGTGCTGCTGGCGCTGTTCTGGCTCAACGTGGCGCTGATGCTCGGCCAGCTGCTCACGGGCCTGATCACCAGCGCCGGCCTGCTGCTGCCGGACTTCGTCGGCTGCCTGCTCGGCGGCATCGCGCTGCGCGCGGCGGGCGACCTGCTGGCGCCGCGCGGCGGCCCGATGTGGCGCTACGAACAGATGCGGCCCGGCATCGCGCTGGTCTCGGACATGTGCCTGGGCCTGTTCCTCACCATGGCCCTGATGGGGCTGCAGCTGTGGGTGCTGCAGCCGATGCTGGGCTTCATGGCAGTGGCGATGGCGCTGCAGGTGGCGATGGTGGTCGCCTTCACCGCCTTCGTGGTGTTCCCGGCCATGGGCCGCGACTACGAAGCGGCGGTGATCTGCTCGGGGTTCGGCGGCATCGCGCTCGGTTCGACCGCGACCGCGGTCGCCAACATGACCGCGGTGGCGCGCGAATACGGCGCCGCGCCGAAGGCCTTCCTGGTGGTGCCCCTGGTCTGCGGCTTCGTCATCGACCTCGTCAACGCGCTGGTCATCGGGCTGCTGGCGCGCTGACGCCGCCTGCTCCCGGGCGGCGGAGTCCAGGATCCCGTGCGTCCGGCGTCGAATGGCGGGGTGGGGGCGGCGATATAATGGACGGCCCCCGAACGCCGATATCCGCCATGTCCAGCCGCAAGCACCGCAAGCCCCTTCCCGGAACCGGCCTCGACTGGTTCGACGCGCGGGAGGCGGTGGACGCGCTGCGGCCGGGCGCATGGGACACGCTGCCCTATACCGCGCGCGTGCACGCCGAGAACATCGTCCGGCGCGCCGAACCCGCGCGCATCGACGACTATCTCCGCCAGCTCGTCGAGCGCCGCCGCGACCTGGACTTTCCCTGGTTCCCCGCGCGCGTGGTCTGCCACGACATCCTCGGCCAGACCGCCCTGGTCGACCTGGCCGGGCTGCGCGACGCGATCGCGGACGCCGGCGGCGACCCCGCGCAGGTCAACCCGGTGGTGCCGGTGCAGCTGATCGT
>JAAZHF010000309.1 GCA_012510865.1 Gammaproteobacteria bacterium | reverse complement strand
TTTCCAGGTCGATCCAGGCCAGCCGTTCGTCGTTGCCCACCCTCGCTCCTCGTTGCACCGCGGGGGCGCATGATAGCGCGGCTCAGCCCGGCGGCCGCCCCCGCTTGGCGCGGAAGTAGTCCCGCAGGCGGCCGCCCGCCTCGTCGCCGAGCACGCCGCCTGCAACCTCGACGCGATGGTTGTGCCGCGGATCGGCGATGAGGTCGAAGACGCTGCCGGCGGCGCCGGTCTTGGGGTCGGAGGCGCCGAACACCAGGCGCCCGATCCTGGCGTGGACCATGGCCATGGCGCACATGGCGCAGGGTTCCAGGGTCACGTACAGGGTGCAGCCCTGCAGGCGATGGTTGCCCAGCGCCTTCCCGCCCGCACGCATGGCCACGATCTCGGCGTGGGCACTGGGGTCGTGGTCGCCGATGTTCCGGTTCCAGCCCTCCCCGAGCAGCGCACCGTCGGGACCCACCAGCACCGCGCCCACGGGGATCTCGTCGAACTCCCGGGCGGCGCGCTCCGCGAGCGCGAGCGCGTGGCGCATCCAGGCCCGGTCGCGGTCGTCCACCTGGTGGTCGGCTGGCTCCTGCATGTGCGCATTCTAGTGCGACGGCGCCGCTAGAATTGCGATACCGGCGGCACTCCGTCCGCCAGTCACGGGGGGAGCCGAAGCGTGGTCGCCAGCCAAACCAGGCCGATGCAGGTCGACGTGGTGTCGGTCCAGTCGCAGGTCGTCTATGGCCAGGTGGGCAACACCATCGCCGTCCCCACGCTGCAGGCGATGGGGCTGCGCGTGGCGGCGGTCCCCACCGTGGTGTTGAGCAATACCCCGCACCATCCCACCATCCACGGCGGTCCGGTCCCGATCGACTGGTTCGCCGGCTACCTCGACGACCTGCGCGCACGCGGTGCGCTTGGACGCCTCCGCGCCGTGGTGGTCGGTTACCTCGGGGGTCCGGCGCAGGCCGATGTGCTGGCGCGCTGGATCCGCGACCTGCTCGACGTGGACCCCGGCATCCGCGTCTGCGTCGATCCGGTGATCGGCGACGAGGACGTGGGGATCTACGTGGACCCGGCCATGGTCGAGGCGCACAGGGCCTGCCTGCCGCTGGCCGACGGCCTGGTGCCCAACGGCTTCGAGCTGGGCCTGCTTTCCGGGCGCCCGGTCGCCGGCATCGACCAGGTGGCGGAGGCGGCGCGGAGCCTGCTGGTCGGCCGCACCCGGTGGGTGGTGGTGACCAGTGCCGCACCCGCGACCTGGCCCGAAGGGCGCATGCAGGTCGCGGTGGTCACGCGCGACGCGCTCGAGCTGATCCACCACCGCCGGTTGGACACCACGCCCAAGGGGACGGGCGACCTGTTCAGCGCGACGCTTGCAGGCCACCTGCTGGCGGGCCGCGGCGTCGCCGATGCGGCGCGCATGGCCTGCGACCGCGTGGTCGAAGTGCTGGAGGCCACCGCCGCCGCGGGCAGCGCCGAAATGCTGGTCTTCCCCGGGCCCGACTAGCCTTCGCGGGCGTGCCGGTGCATGAACACGCCTGCGATGCTGACGCCAACCGCGACCAGGACCACGATGATCGTCGCCAGCGCGTTGATCTCCGGCGTCACGCCCATCTTGACCTTGGAGTAGATCACCATCGGCAGCGTGCTCGAGCCCGGGCCCGAGGTGAAGCTCGCGATCACCAGGTCGTCCAGCGACAGCGTGAAGGCCAGCAGCCAGCCGGCCAGCAGGGCCGGTGCGATCAACGGCAGGGTGATGACGAAGAACACCCGCCAGGGCTTCGCGCCCAGGTCCATCGCCGCCTCTTCCAGGCTGTCGTCCATGCTGGCCATGCGCGAGCGGACCACCACGGTGACGTAGCACGCGGTGAGCGTGATGTGCGCAAGGGTGATCGTGACCATGCCGCGGTCGGGCCAGCCGAAGGCCTGCTGCAGGGTCACGAACAGCAGCAGCGAGGACAGGCCCATCATCACGTCGGGCATGACCATCGGCGCCGAGTTCATCAGGCTCAGCAGGCCGCGTCCCGGGAACCGGCCGAAGCGCGACAGCGCCAGCCCGCAGGCCGTTCCCAGGCAGACCGCGGCCGTCGCGGTGACCGCGGCGATGGTGAAGCTGCGCTGCACCGCGTCGAGCAGCTGCGCGTTGGAGAACAGCTCGCCGTACCAGCGCAGCGAGAAGCCGCCCCAGATGGTCGACAGCCGCGAGGCGTTGAACGAGTACGCCACCACCGAGACGATCGGGATGTACAGGAAGGCGTAACCCAGCACCATCGCCGTGTACAGCAGGAAGGGCCTGTGCCTCATGCCTCGGCCTCCCGCTCCGCGCGCCGGTTCTCGAAGTATTCGAAGGCGAGCGTCGGCAGCACGATCAGCAGCAGCATGGCGATCGTCACCGCCGCCGCCAGCGGCCAGTCGCGGTTGGTGAAGAACTCGATCCAGAGCACGCGGCCGATGGTGAGTGCGTCCGGCCCGCCGAGGATGTCGGGGATCACGAACTCGCCGACCGCGGGGATGAACACCAGCAGCGCGCCGGCGATGATGCCGGGCATCGACAGCGGCAGGGTGACCCGGAGGAAGGCGTGCCAGGGCTTGGCGCCCAGGTCCTCGGCCGCCTCCAGCAGCGTGAAATCGAGCCGCATCAGCGTGGCGGTCAGCGGCAGGATCATGAACGGCAGGTAGTTGTAGACGATGCCGATGTAGACCGCGAGGTCGGTGTGCAGGATCGCGAAGCCGGGATCGACCAGGCCCATCGCGGACAGCAGCTGCGCCAGCAGGCCGTTGGCCTTGAGGATGCCGATCAGCGCATAGGTGCGCAGCAGCGAGCTGGTCCAGAACGGCAGGATCACCAGCACCAGCAGCAGCATGCGGAACACGGGCCGCGCCCGCGCGATGCCGTAGGCGATCGGGTAGCCCAGCAGCAGGCAGAAGACGGTCGAGACCGAAGCGAACAGGAGCGACTTGAGGTAGGCCGAGACGTACAGCGGGTCGCTGAGCAGCATCGCGTAGTTCGACACGTGCAGGCGCAGCGACGCGGCGCCGTCGGCGGTGTGTTCGAGCAGCGGCGTGTACGGCGGCGCCTGGCCGAACACCGCCTGCGCGAAGCTGATCTTGAGCACGATCAGGAACGGGACCATGAAGAACAGCCCCAGCCACAGCATCGGCAGCGCCGTCACCAGGAAGCGGCCGCGGCGGGTCTGGAACTCCCGGCCCACGGCGCGGAACCAGCCGAACAGGTTCCGCACCACGTCGAACCAGAAATCCCACAGCCCCGAATCGCGGCCCACCGTCCTCATGCCGTCAGCACCACCGCGCTGGAGGACTCCCAGCTCAGCCACAGGGTGTCGCCCCAGTCGTAGTGCGGCTCGGAGCTGCGTTCGACGTGGGTTTCCTGCACCCGCACGATCGCCCCGGCCGCGGGCTCCACCCGGTACAGCGACACGTCGCCCAGGTAGGCGATGTCCAGCACCGTTCCTTCCACCACGTTCTCGGTGGCTGGCGTGCCGCGCTCGGGCGGCGCCTCGTGCACGTCCACCTTCTCCGGCCGCACCGCCACGCTCACCGCGGTGCCCTCGGGCAGCGGATCGGCGTGGCGCGCCAGCAGCTCGGCGTCCAGCGCGTCGCAGTGCACGCGCACCAGCCCGGACTCCTCGTCCATGGCCGTCACCCGGCCCTCGAAGATGTTGATGCCGCCGATGAACTCGGCCACGAAGCGCGTGGCCGGGTACTCGTACAGCACAGCCGGCGTTGAGACCTGCACGATGCGGCCGGTATCCATCACCGCGATCCGCGAGGACATCGTCATCGCCTCTTCCTGGTCGTGGGTAACCATGATGAAG
>JAAZHF010000029.1 GCA_012510865.1 Gammaproteobacteria bacterium | reverse complement strand
GACCGAGGAGAGGCCGCCGGGCGCAAGCGCGGCGAACCCGGCCTTGGCCTCCCGGCGCGCCACGTCCTCGATGTAGGGAGTGAGTCCGCGGTTCTCGTGCACGACGACCACGCCCGGGACCGGGCCGCGCGCCTTCGCCGGCAGCACCAGGTAGCCGCGGACTTCGCCGTGGCCCATGGGCGAGGGATAGGTGATGTACTCGGCCACGATGTCCGGATCGGTGAACCGGACCTGCTGCGCCAGCGCGTAGTCGGGCACCAGCGCCGCCAGCGCGCCGAGCGCGGTCATGCCGCCTAGGGCCAGGCCCCCGGCGCCGTCCAGGAACTGCCGCCGGCTGATCCGGCCGTGGGCGTAGCCGTCGTAGAGCTCCAGCAGTCCGGGGGGGAAATCCCTCGCGGTGAGGCGGGTCATGGCGGCGCTCCGGCGGTGGCGGGTGCCTGCAACGATATACCTCCTGCGCGCGCTTGACCCCGGTCAAGGACGCGGCGGGCCGGCGGGGCCGATCATGGCCGCCGCCGGGGATGCCGGCCCACGCCAGGAGACGACCCATGCAGTTCCAACTGTCCGGCACGCCCGATGCCGCAACGCTCGCGGCCGCTCTGCGCCCGCTTGACCCCGACGCCCGGATCATCCTGGACGTGGCGACGTCGCGGATGGAGGTGGTGTCGAGCGCGGGCAGCGCCGAGGTGCTGGCGGCACTGCGCGAAGCCGGCCACGCGGTCGAGCCGCTGGTCCACGAGCTGCACATCAGCGGCGGCAGCACCTGCTGCGGCGGCTGCAGCTGACCGGCACCCGCCCCGACCGGCGCGCGCGGCGGATTCCCGCTCACGTCCGGAGGACACGCGGTCTGGAATGATCGCTGCAGGCCATCCGGAGCGCGCGCCGTGTCCGACAACCCGCTCAGCGGAGAAGTCTCCAACAGCAAGCTCGCCGCGGTGTTCGACAGCGCCACGGCCGCCCGCGACGCCGCGGCGGCGCTGGTCGCCGCCGTCGGCCTGCAGCCGGCGCAGGTCAAGGTGATCGAGCCCGGTGAACCCGATGCCAACATCAAGCTCGAGCCCGAGGGCGGCGGGATCTGGCGCACCATCGTCCGTGCCCACCTGTGGCTGGGGGTGCTTGGCGCGGTGCTGGGCGCGGTCGCCTTCGGCATCATGATGTGGCTGGGCGTCCCGTTCGTGGCCCGCTCGCCGGTGGCGGCGTCCCTGGTCACGATCGCCTTCGGCGCGGTGGGCGGCCTGCTGTTCGGCGGCCTGGTGTCCATCCGCCCCGACCACGACCGCTACGTGCAGGCGACGCATGACGCCATGGACGCGCATCGCACGACGGTGGTGGTGCACGCGCTGTCGCACGAGCAGCAGTCGCGCGCCAGGGAGTTCCTCGCCGGCCGGGGCGCGGAGGTGACCGGCACGCTCTAGCCGGCGACGCCGCGGTCGCCGCGCCCTCGCCTGCGGCCCGGGGTACCCTCCCGGGCCATGACAGGAGGAATACCAATGCAGCTACGTTCCCTCGGCCGCTCCGGAATCCGGATCGCCCCGCTGGTCTTCGGTGGAAACGTCCTCGGCTGGACCGCCGACGAAGCCACGTCCTTCGCCCTGCTCGACCGCTTCACCGCGCGCGGCTTCAACGCGATCGACACCGCCGATTCCTATTCCGCATGGGCGCCGGGCCTGCAGGGCGGGGAGTCGGAGACCGTGATCGGCAACTGGCTTGCCAGGCGCGGCCGCCGCGACGACGTGGTGCTGATGACCAAGGTCGGCAAGTGGGGGCCGCGCGAGGGGCTGTCGGCCGCCAACAACGCCGCGGCGGTCGAGGATTCGCTCCGGCGGCTGCGCACCGACTACCTGGACGTCTATTTCGCCCACGCCGACGACCCCGGCGTGCCGCTGGAGGAAACGCTGACCGCGTTCTCGAAGCTGGTCGACGCCGGCAAGGTCCGCGCGCTGGGCGCGTCCAACTACGCTGCGGCGCGCCTGCGCGAAGCGCTGGAGGTGTCCGCGGCGCGCGGCCTTGCCCGCTACGAGGTCATCCAGCCCGGCTACAACCTGTACGACCGCGCCGGCTACGAGTCGGAGCTGGCCGGGCTGGCACGGGAGCAGGAGCTCGGCGTGGTGGCGTATTTCGCGCTTGCCAGCGGCTTCCTGACCGGCAAGTACCGACGGGTGGAGGACCTGGAAGGCAGCGCGCGCGCCGCCTTCCTCAAGGGCTATTTCGACGACCGCGGCATGAAGCTTCTCGATGCCCTGCGCGAGGTCGCCTCCGGACTCGGCGCCACGCCGGCACAGGTCGCACTGGCCTGGCTGATGGGGCGCCCCGGCGTGACCCCGATCGCCAGCGCCACCGGCGTGGGCCAGCTCGACGAGATCATGGCCGCGGCCGGGCTGCGGCTGACCGGCGACGCCCTCGATGCCCTGGAGCGCGCCAGCGGCTGAGTGCGCTCCCGTGCCGGCCGCGCGCGCGGTGGATGGCCATAATGGGCCATCCGCCGCCAAGGTCCCGGTCCATGGATTCCGTCGAACTGCAGCGCAAGGTCTTCCTGTTCCTCCTCCTGGCGGTCACGGTCGCCTTCCTCTGGGTGCTGTGGCCGTTCTACGGCGCGGTGTTCTGGAGCGTGATCCTGGCGCTGCTGTTCATGCCGCTGCACCGCCGGCTGCTGGCGCGCCTGCCGCGGCGCCGGAACCTTGCGGCGCTGGCCGCGCAGGGGATCTGCCAGTTCAT
>JAAZHF010000308.1 GCA_012510865.1 Gammaproteobacteria bacterium | reverse complement strand
GGCTGTTGGAAGCGCGGGAGCAGCGCGCGATCGCCGAGGAGCGCAGCGGGCAGCTGGAGGCGGTGGCCGCGTTCCAGCAGTCGATGCTCGAGGACATGGACATCGAGGCGATGGGAGCCGGCCTGGCCGCCGGCCGGCGGGAGCAGGTGCGGCGCGCGGGCCCGGGACCCGCGGCCGCGCTGGACGAGGCCCTGTTCCATGCCAGCCCGCCGGACGTCGCGCGCGCGCTCGTCGACCTCAACCTCCTGGCCCGGGCGGAAGAGGCGATCGCCCGCGACTTCGGCGGCCAGCCGCTGCTGGCGGCCGACCTGGTGCACTCGGTGGCGGGCGTCCGCACCGCGCTCGGGCTCCATGCGCGGGCCGCGGAGGACCACGCGCGCGTGGCCGCCCTGCGCGAGGGCGAACTGGGCGCGGCGGATCCGCGCGTGCTCGATGCGCGCCGGCTGCAGGCGCGCGCGCTGCTGATGGCCGGCGACGTCGCGGGGGCGCGCGCGGTCATCGACGCCGCGCAGGGCCTGGCCGCGGCGATCGCCCCCGACGACGTGCTGCGCCTCGGCATCGACCAGGTCGAGGCCGACGTGCTGGCGTCCGAGGGCGACCGGCCCGGCGCGGCCCGGAAGCTGGAGGCCCTGCATGCGCGCGCCGCGGCCGCGCACGGGGAGGACAGCGAGCTCGCGACCTCGATCCTCGCGGGGCTGGCGATCCTGCAGGCGCGCATGGGCGACCCCGCTTCCGGCCTGGCATCGATGGAGCGCGTGCTGGCGATCCACGAACGCCGCTCCGGCCCGGAGGCCCGGGCCACGGTGGATGCGCTGCACAACCTCGCGCCCATGCGGGCGCTGGCCGGTGACGTCGAAGGCGCGATCGAGCTGCAGCGGCGCGTGGTCGCACTGCGCACGCGGCGGGACGGCGCCGTGCATCCTTCGACGCTGTCCTCGCTCGGCAACCTGGCCTCCTTCCTCAACGACGCCGGACGGCTGGACGACGCCCTCGAGGTGGGCGCCGGGGTGATCGAGGCGATGGAGCGCGTGCTCGGCCCCGCGCACCGCTCCACGCTCCGGGCCAAGCTCAACCACGCCACCGCGCATGCGCGGGCCGGCGATTTCGAGCGGGCCCTGGTGCTGCAGGCCGAGGTCCTCGAGGCCCGCACGCGGCTGCTGGGCGCCAGCCATCCGGACACGCTGTTCATCGCCATCAACCGCGCCGGCACCCTGCTGCAGTCCGGGCGCGCGGCCGAGGCGCTGGAGCGCGTCACCGCGCTGCTGCCGGCGACGCGCGAGGTGCTTGGCCTGCGGCATCCCCAGGCGCAGGCGGCGCTGCAGATCCAGGGCGATGCACGGATGGCGCTCGGGCGCGCGGCCGAGGCCGCGGACGCCTTCGCGGAGCGGGGCCCGGACGGGTAGGGCCGCCGCGGCTACTCGCCCGGCTTCGCGGCCTCGGCCGGCGCCGTGGTCGCGTCCCGGCGCGCGAGCTGCACTTCGCGGTGCGCGATGTACGCGTTGGCGACCAGGATGATCGCGGCGCCGGCCACGGTCCAGCGCGTGGGTGCTTCGCCGAACAGCAGCCAGGCCGCCAGCGCCACCAGCGGCAGCTGCATGAAGCTGATCGGCTGCAGCGCCGAGACCTCGCCGATCTTCAGCGCACGGGTCCACAGCAGCTGGCCGCCAGTGCCGAAGGCCCCGAGCAGCAGCAGCCACAGCCACTGGACGCCGTGCGGCCATTCCCAGGCGAACATCGCCGGCACCAGCGACATCGGCACCCAGAACACGTAGGTGTAGAACACGATCGTGTCCGCGGCATCGATGCGCGACAGCTGCTTGATCTGGATCGCGACCAGGGCGGACAGCGCGGCCCCGGCGAGGGCGATCAGCGTGCCCAGGCTGAACTCGGCGCTGCCGGGACGCACGATCACCAGCACGCCCGCGAGCCCGATCAGCACCGCCGACCAGCGACGCATGCGCACGGTTTCACCCAGGATGAAGACCGCCGCCACCGTGGCGAACAGCGGCGTGGCGTAGGACAGGGCCACCGCCTGCGCCATCGGCAGGTGGCCCAGTGCCCAGAACCCGCACAGCATCGAGCCGACGCCGATCGCGCAGCGCAGGACGTAGCGCGGCAGCTGCGTGGTGCGCGGCAGGTGCCAGCGGCCGCGGAACAGGAAGGGGAGCAGGAACAGCAGCCCGAAGAAGTTGCGGAAGAAGGCGATCTCGTAGGTCGACAG
>JAAZHF010000307.1 GCA_012510865.1 Gammaproteobacteria bacterium | reverse complement strand
GCGCGGCTGCCTGGCCGTGCTGCTGTCGGGCGGCCTCGTGCGGCTGGCGGCGCACGCCTCGATGGCGCTGGCGGTCGGCGTCGGCCTCGCCTGCCTCGCGGGCGTGCTGCTGCGGGGCGTCTACCAGAGCGCGCTGACCGGGATCTATTCCGCGGTGCTGTACCGCTACGCGGTCGCGCACGAGGTCCCCGAGGCCTTCCGCGGCACCGCCCTGTCCACCGCCTTCGCGCCGCGGCGCTGAGGGCGGGCCGCCCGGGGCTCAGCCGGGCCCGCGGCCGCCGTCGACGGCCAGCACGGTGCCGGTGGTGTAGGTGGCGTCGCGCAGCAGCCACAGCACCGCTGCCGCGACCTCCGCCGGCGTGCCGGTGCGGCCCAGCGGGGTCATCGCCAGCAGCCGCTCCCGCAGCGCCGGGTCGATGCCGTCCTCGGGCCAGAGGATCGCGCCCGGCGCCACCGCGTTGACCCGGACCTCCGGCGCCATGGCCACGGCCAGGGCGCGGGTCGCGGCCTCCAGCGCGCCCTTGCTGCTGGCGTAGGCGGCCAGGTCGGCGCGCGGCGCGGATGCGTACACGTCGCTGAGGTTGACCACGGCCCCGCGCGTCGCGCGCAGGTGCGGCGCGGCCGCCTGGGCGAGGAAGAACGGCGCCCGGGCGTTGACCGCCATCATCCGGTCCCAGTGCGCAGGATGGATGCCGCCGAAGGCCTCCGGCGCGAACTCCGAGGCGTTGTTCACCAGTGCGTCGAGGCGACCGAAGCGGCCCACGGTATGCGCCACCAGCTCCGGGAGGCGGTCGAACGCGGCCAGGTCGGCCTGCAGCCGGAGCACGCTGCCGGCGCGCGCGGCCTCGAGCTCCGCCGCGAGCGCCGCGGCCTCGGCCACCGAGCCGTGGAAGTGCAGCGCGAGGTCGTAGCCGGCCGCATGCAGGCGGCGCGCGATGGCCGCGCCCAGGCGCCGCGCGGCGCCGGTGACGAGGGCGACGGGATGGCCTGCGGTCATGGCGGGCTCCGTGCTTGGGCACGCCACCATAACGTCCCGCGCCGCCGGTTTCCGTATCCTGTTGCGCGCAAGCCACGGAATCCCCCATGCCACTCCCCCCGCTCGACCCCGCGGCGCAGGCGCACAGCGACCGCCTCCGCGCCCTGATCCACGCCGTCATCGCCGACGCCGGCGGCAGCGTCCCCTTCTCGCGCTTCATGGAGCTGGCGCTGTACGCGCCGGGCCTCGGCTACTACAGCGCCGGCAGCACCAAGTTCGGCCGCGCGGGCGACTTCGTCACCGCGCCCGAGCTGGGCCGGCTGTTCGCCGAGTGCGTGGCGGAGGCCGTCGCCCCGTCCCTGCGCCGGTTCGGCGACCAGGGCACCTTCCTCGAGATCGGCGGCGGCAGCGGCGCCTTCGCCGAAGCCGCGAGCGGCCTCTTGGCCGCGCGCGACGCGCGGCCGCCGCGCTACGCCATCCTCGAGCCCAGCGCCGACCTGCGCGAGCGCCAGCGCGTGCGCCTGCGCGAGCGCCTTCCCGGGGCGCTGTCCGCGCGCGTGGAGTGGATCGACGGGCCTCTGGAGGAGCCCTGGCGCGGCGTGCTGTTCGCCAACGAGGTGATCGACGCGCTGCCGACGCCGCGCTTCGTGATCCGCGGCGGCGAGGTGATGGAGGAGGGCGTGGCCAGCGCCCGCGCCGGCGGCTTCGCCACCGTCGCGATCCCGGCCGCCGCGCTGCTGGCCGCAGCCGTGCGCCACGTCGCGCGCGAGCGCGGCGCGGCCTTCCCCGAAGGCTACCGCTCCGAGCTGCTGCCCCAGCTTCCGTACTGGATCCAGGCGGTCATGGGCGGCATGGAGGCCGGCGCCATGCTGTTCATCGACTACGGGTATCCGCGCCGCGAGTATTACGCGGCCGACCGCGACGGCGGCACCCTGCGCGCCTTCCACCGCCACCACGTGGTCGACGACGTGTTCGCGCGCGTGGGCCTGCAGGACATCACCGCCTCGGTCGACTTCACCGCGCTGGCCGAGGCGGGCACCGGCTCCGGGTTCGACTTCGCCGGCTACTGCAGCCAGGCCGCGTTCCTGATCGGCAACGGCCTCGAGCAGCGCCTGGCCGCGCACGAGGCCGCCGCTCCGAACGACACCGCGCGCTATGCGCTGCGCCGCGAGGTGCAGCAGCTGACCCTGCCGTCGGCGATGGGCGAACGCTTCCAGGCCATGGGCTTCGAGCGCGAGGTGCCCTTCGAGGCGGCCTTCCTGGGCGGCGACCTGAGCTTCCGGCTGTGACGCGGCCGCGCATCGGACGCTCGCTCAAGCCGCTCCGCCACCCCCTCGCCTGGTGCGCGCTGTGGTGCCTTGCGATCGCGGCCGTGGCGGCGGTCTCGCTGTGGCCGGCGCCGAGCCTGCCGGACCCGCCGGGCAGCGACAAGCTCCACCACCTGCTCGCCTATTTCGCGCTGGCCGCGAGCGCGGTCCAGCTGTTCGCGCGCTGGCCGGCGCTGCTCGGCGCCGGGCTGGGCCTGGTGCTCCTGGGCATCGGGCTCGAGCATGCGCAGGGCGCGCTGACCGACAGCCGCGTGCCCGACCGGCTCGATGCGCTTGCCAACACCCTCGGCGTGGTCGCGGGCCTGGGCACCCGTCTGACGCCGCTGCGCGACCTTCTGCTCAGGATCGAGGCGCGGCTGCTCCCGCCTGCGCGCGGCTGACGGTTCCTGCATCCGTGCGCAGCCTGCGTGCGGCGCGGATCGCCGCGATGCGCGCCTGCCGCAGCGCGGCGCCGAAGGCAGGGCCTTCGAGGCCCTCGCGGGCGATGTCGCCGCCGCCTACCGCGGCCGCTGCGTCGCGCAGCCGCACCAGCTCGTCCGCCTGGGGGTAGGGCTCGTCGCCGAGCCCGGCCCGGCCGCGCCTGTCGGCTTCGCACACGGTCGCCAGGCGCGCGATGCGCCCGGGCCGCCGGAAGCCGTCGCAGCGCGCCAGCAGGTCGTGCACGGTCTCGTCGCGCAGCTCCGCCAGCCGGTGCACGTTGAGGTGTTCGCGGCAGGCGGCCACGGCCAGCTCGCGGTGCGCCGCAGGCACCCGCAGCCGCTCGCACAGCGCGCGCACCGGGGCCACGCCGCGCTGCTCGTGGCGCAGGTGCCGCGGCAGTTCGTCGGCCGGCGTCAGCGCCTTGCCCAGGTCGTGCACCAGCGCGGCGAAGCCGACCTCGTCGTCGCCCGGCGCCAGCCGCGCCGCCATGTCGACGACCAGTTCGACGTGCAGCCCGGTGTCGACCTCGGGGTGGTATTCGGGCCGCTGCGGGACGCCGTACAGCGCGTCGACCTCGGGCAGCACCGCGGCCAGCGCGCCGCAGTCGCGCAGCGTCCGCAGGAAGGCCGACGGGCGCGGCGCCCGCAGCGCGCGCACCAGCTCCTGCCACACGCGCTCCGGGACCAGGTCGGCGAGCTCGCCGCCGGCGACCATCTCCCGCATCAGCGCCATTGTCTCGCCGGCGACGCTGAAGCCGAGCGGCGCGAAGCGCGCCATGAAGCGGGCCGCGCGCAGCACCCGCAGCGGGTCCTCGGCGAACGCAGGCCCGACGTGGCGCAGCAGCCGCGCCTGGATGTCGCGCCGGCCGCCATGGGGATCGCCCAGGCTGCCGTCGGCGCGCTCGGCGATCGCGTTGATGGTGAAGTCGCGCCGGCCCAGGTCCTCTTCCAGCGTCACCGTCGGCGCCGCGTCGACGACGAAGCCGCGGTGCCCGCGCGCGGACTTGCGCTCGGTGCGCGCCAGCGCGTGCTCCTCGCCGGTCTCCGGATGCAGGAACACCGGGAAGTCCCGGCCCCCGGCGCGGAAGCCGCGGG
>JAAZHF010000306.1 GCA_012510865.1 Gammaproteobacteria bacterium | reverse complement strand
GCCGTGGACCGCAAGACAACTGGACCGCTCTTTTCAAGCCCGGTGAGCGTGTCCGCCTCAGATTCATCAACGCATCCGCCATGAGCTTCTTCGACGTCCGCATACCGGGCCTTCCCATGACCGTGTTCTCGGCCGATGGGCAGAATGTCCAGCCGGTTCGGGTCGACGAGTTCCGCTTTGGCGTCGGCGAGACATACGACGTCATCGTGCTTCCACGCGATGACAAGGCGTTCACGATCTTCGCAGAGCCGATCGATCGTTCGGGCTATGCCCGGGCGACGCTGGCGCCGCGTGAGGGTATGGAGGCTGCTATCCCCGAACAGCGACCGCGCACGATCCTCAGCATGGCGGACATGGGCATGGCACACGGTGGCATGGACCACGGTTCGATGACGGGGATGGATCATGGCTCGATGGCGGGCGGCGCCATGTCCGGTGGCGCGATGGCTGGCATGGACCATAGCAAGATGGGCGGGGCTCCCATGGCTGGCATGGACCACGGCGCCATGGGTCATGGCGGAGCCGCGGCGGAGGGAGGAGAACGCCGCCCCTTCGGTTGGGCCGACGCAAGCACGCCGCCGGGGGCGAAGGCTCTGGACTACGCGGATCTGAAAGCGTCGACCCCGAACCCGGACGGCCGTGAACCGAATCACGAGATCGAAGTGCGGCTGACAGGCATCATGGAACGGTACATGTGGAACCTGAACGGCCGTCCCTTCGGGAAGGACGAGCCGATCCGTGTGGCCTACGGGGACCGGGTGCGCTTGAAGTTCGTCAACACGACGATGATGGCGCACCCAATGCACCTGCACGGCATGTTTGTCGAACTGGAGAACGGCCAGACCGACAGGAAGCCGCGCAAGCACGTTGTCGTGGTACCTCCCGGCAAGACCGTCTCTGCGGTGTTGACGGCGAACGAGCCGGGCGACTGGCCGTTCCATTGCCACCTTCTCTATCACATGGAAGCTGGGATGATGACGCGTTTCATCGTCGAGCCGAAAAGCGCGTGAGGCAGAACGATGAAATCGATGATTGCACGATACAATTCTCGGCAGGAACTTGCGTTCCTTGCCGGTTTTCTCCCCGCCGTGTTCCTGTTCGGCCCGGCCCAGTCCGCCGAGCCCGGTCAGCTGTTCACCTTCTTTCAGGCCGAGCAATTCGAATACAGGGCTAACGATGGGCACGACAGTCTCAACTGGGATGCCCAGGGCTGGATCGGGAACGACGACCACAAGGCCTGGCTCAAAACCGAAGGCGAGAAACCGACGGATGGACGACTGGAGAAGGGAGAGATCCAGCTCCTCTACAGCCGCCGGATCTCCGACTTCTTCGATGCGCAGGCGGGTGTACGCTACGACATCGAACCCGGCCCCGAACGGGGATTCGGCGTCTTCGCCCTGCAGGGACTGGCCCCTTATTGGTTCGAAATCGATGCCTCCGCGTTCGTCAGCAACGAAGGCGAGGTTTCGGCTCGTTTCGAGGCCGAGTACGACCTCCTGATCACACAAAAGCTGATCCTGCAGCCAACGACAGAGGTCAACTTTGCAGTCCAAAGCGTCCGGGAGAGGGGCATCGGCTCCGGCATCAACGATGTCGAACTCGGGCTTCGCCTCCGCTATGAAATCGAGCGGAAGTTCGCGCCCTATATCGGCATAAGTTGGGAGCGAAAGATCGGCGAGACGGCCGATTTCGCGCGGGACGAGGGAGAAGATATCGACAACCTCTCCTTCGTTACCGGCATCCGTTTCTGGTTCTAAGCAGGAGATTGGTATGATCGGCCCCCACGGACGGGTCCAATTTGATTGTTAGTGCAATGATGGTCGTGGCGCCAGCGCGGGCGGCATCGCTGGTTGGGGTTGCAGGGCCGCCCGCGCGAAT
>JAAZHF010000028.1 GCA_012510865.1 Gammaproteobacteria bacterium | reverse complement strand
GCCCTGCGCGGCGCAGCGCCGCTCGCGCTGCACGCCACGCTGACCTGGACCGCGCCGTCGCCGCGCCCGCCGTGGGGCGCCGAGCGCCCGGCGCCACTCGATCTCGAGGGCGCGCGCGCCGCACCGCTCGAGCTCGAGGCCGGGCGCCCGCCGCGTCCGCCGCTGGTGGCCGAGCGGCCATGAGCGCGCGCGGCTTGCCGACGCCCGCCGCGGTGCGCTACGGTTGGCGCCATCCACCACCGCGCATGAGCACGGGAGCAGACCAGGGGGTCTCCCATGCTCGATGTTCCATGCGCGTTCGCCTGCGGCAGGTCCGGCCCATGAGCCTGGCCGACGAGGCGTTCATCGCCGCCGTCCAGTGGTCGGTGCCCGTGGTCCTGGCGACCGCGACCGGCTGGTTCGTGGTCAAGCGGAAAGCGATCCGGGCTGCGCGCGAGGCGCGCCAGCAGCGCGCCGCGACCCTGGCCGAGCTGCCCGAGCAGCTGCGCTCGCTGCAGGCGTCGATGCGCGCCATCGAGTGCCAGGTCCACCCCAACGGCGGCGGCTCGTTGCGCGACGCGGTGTCGCGGATCGAGGGCGCGGTCGCGTCCCACGGCCAGGCCATCGAGGACATGCGGGCGTCGGTCCACGGCATCGACGCCATGGTGCGCTCCCACGCCGACCTCGCCACCGACGGCAGCTTCGAGTGCGACGGCGCCGGCAGCATCAAGTGGGTCAACGCCACCTTCGCGCGGATCCTGGGCGTAGGGCGCATGGACATCGAGGACACGCGGTGGAAGAACTTCATCCACTACGAGGACCGCGCGGCGTTCCTTGCCCAGCTGGCGGCCGCGCTCCGCGAGCACCGCCCGTTCAGCGCGCCGACCCGGATGGTGCGCTCCGACGGCGACACCGTCGAGGTCGACTTCACGGTCATCCCCTACCCGCACCGCCCGCCGGCGAAGCGCTGGTACGGGAAGGTGAGGCTGCTGGCATGACGCGGCCCCTCACCGACACTGATTTCGAGCGCGCCGCGCAGCGGCTCGGCTGCCAGGTCGCGGCGATCAAGGCCGTGGCCGAGGTCGAGTCCACCGGCGCCGGGTTCCTGCCCAGCGGCGAGCCGAAGATCCTGTTCGAGGCGCACGTCTTCGACCGCCTCACCGGCGGGCGCTACCGCCGCAGTCACCCCGGCCTGTCCAGCGCGCGCTGGGACCGCAGCCTGTACGGCGCGGCCGGCCAGCACCAGCACCGCCGCCTGCAGGCCGCGGTCGAGCTCGACCGCGACGCCGCGCTGCAGTCCGCGAGCTGGGGCCGGTTCCAGATCATGGGCTTCAACTGGCGGATGGTCGGCCGCGCCAGCCTGCAGGACTTCATCAACGCGCAGTACCGCAGCGAGGGCGAGCACCTCGCCGACTTCGTCGGCTACGTGCTGGCGCGCGGGCTCGCCGACGAGCTGCAGCGCCTGGACTGGGTCGGCTTCGCCCTCGGCTACAACGGCCCGGGCTACGCGGCCAACCGCTACGACGAAAAGATGGCCCGCGCCTACGCGCGGTACAGCCAGCACTGACGTTCGACCCGAACGAAGGAGATCCACCATGAACCTGTTCGCACTTGCAGCAATCCTCATCGGCCTGGGCATCGCCGCGGCCGTCGCCGTCCGTGCCATCGGCGGCAACATCGCCGTCGTCGACGACTGGCGCGTCGCCTGGCGCTACTACTCCACCTGGGGCTGGCTGTTCGTGGCCATGCTGCCCGACCTGTGGAACAGCCTGCTGGCGGGCGGCTACCTCGACGCCGGGGATGTGCCCAGCGAGTTCAGCTGGTCGGTGAAGCTCGCCCTGGCCGGGACCTTCATCCTGAAGCAGATCAAGCAGGTCGAGCGTCCGGCCCCCCCGGAGTTCAAGGGCGGCAAGGGCTGACCCATGAATCCGCTGGCAGCCCTCGGCGGCGGCGTGCTGCTCGCCCTCATCCTGTTCGGCGGGCTCCAGACCTGCCGCCTGCAGGCCGAGAAGCGGGCGTTCGCCGAGCACCTGAAAGGCGACGCCGAAGCCGTCGCCAACGCCGAGGCGGCAGCGCGCGACACCGAGCGCGCGCTGTCCGCCGCGACGATCACCGCCCTCAACGGGCTCCTCAAGGACCAGGCCGATGCGAACCTTCGCCTCACTAACCTGCAGCGCGATCGCGACGCTGGCGCTGTCGTCGTGCGCGACGACCGGAAGTGCCCCGCCCCCGCCGCAGTGCCCCCGGTTGCCGGAGATCCCGGCGGAGATCCTGGAGCCCCGGGCGTCTACCTACCTCCAGACGCTGAAGGACGAGTTCTACACCTCGCCGCCCACGCCGACGGCACCGCCGACAGGCTCCGCGCCTGCCAGGCGACCCTGATTTCTTGGTACCGCCTCATCAACGGAGAGAAAGCCGAATGAACAGCCCCATCCAGCTCGAGATCGAGGCCAAGGGCCTCACCGCGCCGCGCGTCACGCCGGCCGACATCGAGGCCGAGATCGCCAGCGAGCACTTCTTCACTGCACGCGACGGTGCCAAGTGCGCGCCGTGCGGCAACATGAGGGACTACGCCAACGAGCCCGCCGCTCTCAAGCTCCTGACCTTCTGCGTGCTGGTGCTGCGCAACGGCTTCACCGTCACCGGCGAGAGCGCCTGCGCCAGCCCGGAGAACTTCGACGCCGAGATCGGCCGCAAGATCGCGCGCCAGAACGCCGTGAACAAGGTCTGGCCGCTGCTGGGCTTCCGCCTGCGCGACCGCCTGGTGCGCGAAGCCCGCGGCCCTCGCTTCCGCTGCGCGCAGACCGGGGCCTACGTCACCGAGGAGTACGCCCTGGCCAACCCGGCGACGACGGTGCGCGAGTCCTGACGTGAGCCAGGAGCTGTCCCCGCTGGCCGTGATCCCGCCGGGCCTCACCAACGAGGAGGCGGAGTTCGTCTACAACGTCGAGGTCCTGGACCTGCCGACGAAGAAGGCGGCCCAGCTCGCCGGGCTCCCGTACTCGGCTACCCAGGGCGCGCACATCAAGCAGGCCCGCGAGATGGTGCGCGCGGACATGCGCGGCAACCTGCAGGTCACCCGCGAGGACGTCACCTTCGGCCTGAAGGAGGCGATCAACCGCGCGCGCCTGCTCTCCGAGCCGATGACCGAGATCGCCGGCTGGGACCGGTTGATGAAGCTGCACGGCCTGGATGCCCCGCAGAAGATCGACGTCAACCTGACGGCGTCGGTCGCCGCGCTCAAGGGCGTCGCGCGGAACATGTCCGACGCCGAGCTGGCCCGCCTGGTCAACGCCAACGACATCGTCGACGCCGTGTTCTACGAGGTGCCGGATGGCCCGCGCGAAGGCTAAGTCGAAGGCGGCGTCGGCCCCGGAGCTCACCTGCAAGTGCCGCTCCTGCGGGCAGGAGCGGCCGTTCGACGAGTACAGGTTCTTCCGCGTCACCGCGGAGGACCGGACGTACATGGACTTCTGCGTCCACTGCGAGAAGGAACACGGGACGATCACGCTGTACCGGCGCTTCAACGCGTACGGCACGCCCGAGATCATCACCGCGGTGTTCGCTGCCGCGCGGACGCCCGAGGCCCGGCGCACCACGGACCAGGCCCGGCTGCTGGTCGAGCCCAAGCCACAGGTCGAGCCGCAGACCAACGAGGAAGTCGTCCGCCAGGAGATCGCCCGCCGCGAGGTCGCGCGCCGCCGCCTGGTCTACTTCACCACGGTGATGAAGCCCGACTACAAGCCGGGCTGGGTCCACCAGGACATCTGCCGCCGGCTCGAGAAGTTCATGCGCGACGTCGAGGCCGGGCTGTCGCCCCGCCTGATGATCTTCATGCCGCCGCGCGCGGGCAAGAGCCAGCTGGCGTCGGACATGTTCCCGTCCTGGGTGCTGGGGCACCACCCCGAGTGGGGCGTGATCGCGTCGAGCTATGCGCAGTCGCTGCCGCTGGAGTTCAGCCGCTACATCCGCGACCGCCTCAGCGACCCCGATTACCAGGCGATCTTCCCCGACACGAAACTGCGCGGCGATGCCAAGGGCATCGAGGCGTGGAAGACGACGAAGGGCGGCGGCTACATCGCCGCCGGCGTCGGCACCGGCATCACCGGCAAGGGCTACCACGTCGGCATCGTCGACGACCCGATCAAGGACGACGAGGAGGCGCAGTCGGAGGTCATCCGCGACAGCACGTTCCGCTGGTACCAGTCCGTGTTCCGCACACGCGCCGCGCCCGGCGCGGGGATCCTCTTCATCAACACCCGCTGGCATTTCGATGACCCCTCCGGGCGCCTGCTCGCCGCCGACGAGGAGCTGGCGAAGCTGGGCGTGCCGGCGCACGAGCGCGAGAACTGGGAGGTCGTCTCCTACGCGGCGCTGGCCGAGACCGACGAGCACCTGATGCGCGACGGCACCATCCTCAAGGGCGAGGTCGACAGCGAGGACGACGTCCTGCGCACCCTGCGCCGCAAGGGCGAGGCGCTGCACCCGGAGCGGTACTCGCGCGCGGACCTGATCAAGATCCGCAACACGTTCTCGTCCTCGATGTGGAACGCCATGTACCAACAGGCGCCCAGCCCCGAGGACGGCGACTTCTTCCGCAAGGACGACTTCCGCTACCGCTGGCTGGACCCGGCTTACCGGCCGCTGTGCCGGCGCTTCGTCACCACCGACTACGCCATCAAGAAGAACCAGCGCAACGACTTCACCGTGTGCGTCGCGTTCGCGCTGGACGCCAACGACGACCTGTACGTGCTGGAGATCCGCCGCGGACGCTGGGGCACGCTCGAAATCGCCAAGAACGTGGCCGCGATGGTCGCCGCCCACGACGCGGAGACCTACGCCGGCGAGCAGGGCGCGATCCACGAGGCCGTGTGGCCGATCATCAAGCAAGAGCTTGAATTAATTAGGAAATATCCGTCAGTAGACGAATCCCTGGTCCCCATACAGGATAAGGAAACGAGGGCGCGTCCGCTCCAGGGGAGGGTGCAGCGGCACAAGCTGTTCTTCTCCTACGACACCGCGGAGCGCCCCGACTACTACGACGTCACGG
>JAAZHF010000305.1 GCA_012510865.1 Gammaproteobacteria bacterium | reverse complement strand
TTACGATTCAGCGCATCACAGATGAATTGCGATGCAGTGCTCATTGACGCATGGGAGCGCGCGGAGGGAGCGCGAGGCAGCCGGCCAGCGGCCGGCACTACTCGGGGGCGAGCTGATCCATGCGGATGCGGTTGGCGAACAGCGAGAACGCCAGCAGCCCGGCCAGGCCGCCGGCGCGCGCGACCCACTCCGGGAGCCAGCGCGGCGCCGCCACCGCGCCGGAGTCGAACAGCGGCGCGAAGCGCGCGCTGTCCTCCAGCGTCATCTTGCCGGCGAACAGCTGCCGGCAGCGCACGAGCCGGTCCTCGCGCAGCGCCCAGCGGAAGAAGGTGTGCACCTCGACCATGCCGCGCAGGTACACCGCGTCCTTGGTGAAGGCGTGCCCGCCCGCCATCGGCACGCCGCGGAACACGCGCTGCGCCGATGCGAAGGACTCGTCGGCCGGCTGCCCGGAGGCCAGGAACCAGTCGAAGACCTGGAGGAAGTCGGCTCCGTCGAGCGCCATCGCGGTGGCCTCGGTGCGGAGGCTGATGCGCTTCATGCGCCCGATGTCCAGGCTGCCGGTGATCTGCTCGGCGAAGGTCGCCAGGCCCTCCTGGGTGGCGGTGGTGCGCGGCGACGCCATCCCCAGGCTCGGGAACAGCGGCTGCGCGCCGCCGTTGAGCGAGGTCAGCGAGTGCACCAGCGCCTCGTGGTGGAACAGCTGCGCGCGGTCGTAGCCCGAGAACAGCGCGCCGTCGCGCAGGCGGATGCGCCGGGCGCCGGCGGCGGCCTTCGCGATCAGGCCCGGATCGAGCTCGACCTCGACCACGCGCCCGCCGAAGAAGGCGTCGAGGTCGCCCTGCCGCTGCAGCTGCAGCGCGCGCGCGGACACCGGCACCTGCTCGGCCGGCGACAGCAGCTCGTGGTCGAGCTCGTCGGCGATGGCGATGAAGTGGCGCGCCGCGTCGCGGGTGCTCGGTCCGCCGCCGGGCAGCGGCTGGTCCGGGCTTCCGTACAGGGCCATCGCGTGGGCGCCGGCGGCCGGCTGGCCCAGGCTCTCCAGCAGGCGCGCCGCGACGTCCCAGGACCGCGCCGACTCGCGCAGGTAGGCGCCGGCCGGATGGCCGGGGTCGGCGGCAGCGGCGACGGCTGCGAGTTCGCGCCGGGCGGCGGAGAAATCGTGCCGCGGATAGTCGTGCCGCGGCATCCTCCGGCGGCCCGCGGCATGGTCGGCGAGGAAGCGCGCCTGCACCTCCGACGGCCAGCTGGCCAGCGTGAGGACCCGGATGGGGCGCGCGGCGGCGACCATGCGCGCGTCCAGCGCGGCGTGGTGCATCAGGTCGGCGTCGAAGCCCTGCATGCCTGCTCAGCGCCGTCCGGGCCGTCCCCCGGGGCGCGGCGGCGGGCGCCGGCCCGGCGGCTGCGGCCGCCCCGCCGCCTGGCGGGCCGCCAGCACCTGCGCGGCGCCGGCGACTTCCTCGCTCAGCTTGCGGTAGTTGGCGAGGCGCCCGGCGTCCAGGCGGCCGTCGGCGATCGCCGCGCGCACCGCGCAGCCCGGCTCGGACCCGTGCCGGCAGTCGTTGAAGCGGCACTCGGCCGCCAACGCCTCGATGTCCGCGAAGCCGCCCCCGGCGAGGTCCTCCTCGCCGGTCGGCTTGAGCTCGCGCATGCCGGGCGTGTCGATGAGGCAGCCGCCCGAGGGCAGCGCGATCAGCGCACGGTGGGTCGTGGTGTGGCGGCCGCGGGCATCGCGCTCCCGCACCGCGCCCGTCTTCATTCGCTCGACCCCGAGCAGGGCGTTGGTCAGCGTCGATTTCCCGGCACCCGAGCTGCCGACCAGCACCGCGGTGCTGCCCGGGCCCAGCCAGGGACGCAGCGCGTCCGCACCGGCCGGATCGCGGGCGTCCAGCGCCAGCACCGGCACCCCGCCGCCCAGCCGCTCCGCCAGCGCGTCGCGCGTCTCCGCGGCCCGTCCACCGGCCTGGTCGGCCTTGGTCAGCACCACCACCGGCCGTGCGCCACCGCCCTGGACCAGCAGCAGGTAGCGCTCGATGCGGCGCGGGTTGAAGTCGGCGTCCAGCCCGCAGACCACGAACACCGTGTCGACGTTGGCCGCGATCAGCTGCTGTCCGTAGTGTTCGCCGGCGCTGGCGCGCTTGATCACCCCGTGGCGCGGCAGCAGGGCCACGATGCGACCATCCTCCACCAGGACCCAGTCGCCGACCGCGGCGCGCGCATCCGGAGGGCACTTCGGGCGCTGCCACTCCGGCAGCGACTCGACGGCGATGCCCTCGTCCGGGCCCTGTGCGACCACGTAGCCGGACCGGTGCTGTTCGACCACGCGCGCCGGTCGCGCGGAGGGGTGCGCCGCCATCCGCTCCGCCCATGCCTCGCCCGGCTCGCCGGCATGCGGCCAGCCGATGGCCCGCAGGCGGGCGGGCACGGGACTCAAGCGGATGCGCGGAAGGTGGCCATCAGCGGGGATTCTAGCCGGGAATTCCGCTAGTCTTTGCGGTTTCCCGAGCCGAACCGCCCGCATGTCCAAGCCCCGCCTCGCCACCCGGGAGCGCCTGTCCGAGGTGCGCTACGAGATCCGCGGCGAGCTTGCCCGGCGCGCGCGCGCGCTCGAGGCGCAGGGGCATGTCCTGATCAAGCTCAACATCGGCAACCCCGGCGCCTTCGGGTTCCGCGCGCCGGAGCACATGCAGCGCGCGATCGCCGGCCACATCCACGACACCGATCCCTACGTGCACCAGCAGGGCCTGCCGGCGGCGCGCGAGGCCGTCGCCGCCCAGCACGCGGCGCGCGGCGTGCCGGGGGTCTCGGTCGAGGACGTGTTCATCGGCAACGGCGTCAGCGAGCTGATCGACATCAGCCTGCGCGCCCTGCTCAACCCCGGCGACGAAGTGCTGCTGCCCTCGCCCGACTACCCGCTCTGGTCGGCGGCGACCATCCTCAACGACGGCCGGCCAGTGTACTACCGCTGCCGCGCCGAAGACGGCTTCCTGCCCGACCCGGACGCGATCGAGGCGCTGGTGTCGCCGCGCACGCGCGCGATCGTGCTGATCAACCCCAACAATCCCACCGGCGCCAGCTATCCGCGGGCGCTGCTGGAGCGCATCGCCGGCATCGCCGCGCGCCACGGCCTGCTGCTGATGGCCGACGAGATCTACGACGGCATCACCTACGACGACGCGCGCTTCGAGCCGCTGGCGCCGATCGCCGGCGACGTGCCCTGCCTGTCCTTCGGCGGCCTGAGCAAGGTGCATCGCGCCTGCGGCTGGCGCGTCGGCTGGGCGGTGCTGTCGGGCGACGCGGCCGCGACCCGCGACTACCGCCACGCCATCGACCTGCTCGGCGCACTGCGCCTGTGCGCCAACGTGCCGGGCCAGTTCGCGGTGCCGGCCGCGCTGTCGGGCCTTGACACCATCGGCCCGCTGGTCGCGCCCGGCGGCCGCCTGCACGAGGCACGGCGCGCGGTGGCCGAGGCCTGCGCCGCCAGCCCGCATCTTGAACTGCGCGTGCCCGAGGGCGCGCTGTACGCCTTCCCGGGGGTGGTCGGCGACGCCGCCCGCGGCTTCGACGACCACGCCTTCGCGCTCGAACTGATGGAGAGCGAGCACGTGCTGGTGGTGCCGGGCTCCCGCTTCAACGTGCCCTACCGCAACCACTTCCGCGTGACCCTGCTGCCCGAGCCCGACCAGCTCCGCGAAGTCTTCCGCCGCATCGACCGCGTCCTCGCCCGCCGCGCCGCCACCCCTACCGCCGTGGGAGCGGCCACCGCGGGAGCGGCCACAGCCGCGATCCCCCCCAACCCTGTTGGAGCGGCTACAGCCGCGATCCCCCCCGACCCTGTTGGAGCGGCTACAGCCGCGAGCGCCTCCTGACCATGCCCCTGTCCTGGCTCGCCCTCGGCGACTCGTACACCATCGGCGAAGGCGTTCCTGCCGAAGCCCGCTGGACCCACCAGCTCGCCCGCGCCCTGCGCGCCGAAGGCATCGACCTCGCCGACCCGCTGACCCTCGCCACCACCGGCTGGACCACCGACGAGCTTGACGCCGCCATCGACGCCGCCGACCCGCAGGGGCCCTTCGACTTCGCCAGCCTGCTGGTCGGCGTCAACGACCAGTACCGCGGCCGCGCCGTCGACGACTACGCGCGCGCGTTTCCCGCCCTGCTCGAGCGGACGACGGGCTTTGCCGGCGGCCGCGCCGACCGCGTGCTGGCGCTGTCGATCCCCGACTGGGGCGTGACCCCGTTCGCCGCCGCGTCCGGCCGCGACCGCGCGGCCATCGCCAACGAACTCGACGCCTACAACGACGCCGCGCGCCGCGCCTGCGCCGCCCGCGGCATCGCCTTCGTGGACATCACGGCGGCGAGCCGTGCGCTGGGCGCCGATCCCGAGATGCTTGCCGAGGACGCCCTGCACCCCTCCACCGCCATGTACGCGGAATGGGCGCGGCTGGCGCTGCCGGTCGCGCGCCGCCTGCTGCAGGCGCCCGAGGGAACCGCCAGGGACGACGCATGAACATCCGCGCCGCCGACGCCCCGTTCCCGCCCGCCGAGGCCCGCGCCATCGCCCGTGCCTTCCTGCCACGGCGCTTCTACGGCAACCGCTACGACTACTTCTACACGCTCGCCAAGCTGCGCACCGACCCGCTGTACCCGGGCGTGCTCGAGGCCCTGCGCGGCACCGATGCTCCGGTGCTCGACCTCGGCTGCGGCCTGGGCCTGCTGCTGCACGCACTGCGGCGGGACGGGCAGGCGATGCCCTGGCACGGCGTGGACATCGACGCCGACAAGATCCGCCGCGGGCGGGCGATCGCGGAGCGCAGCGGCCTGGCCGACGGCGCGCGCTTCGACGTGGTCGACCTTGCGCAGGGCTGGCCGCCGCATCTCGGCAGCGTGGCGATCCTCGACGTGCTGCAGTACCTCGACGCGGACGCGCAGGGCGCGCTGCTCGACGATGCCGCGGCGATGCTGGCGCCTGGCGCGAAGCTGGTGATCCGCAGCGGCCTGGGCGACGCCACCCGCCGCGGCCGCACCACCCGCATCACCGACCGCCTCGCGCACCTGGCCGGCTGGATGCAGGAAGTGCCCACGCGCTATCCCACGCGCGCGGAGCTGGAATCCCGGCTCGGCGCGGCGGGCCTGCGCGTCGACTTCCGGCCGCTGTACGGCAACACGCCGTTCAACAACTGGCTGGTGGTGGCGGAACGCGGCTGAGCGCCTACCGGGCCGGAACCACCATCCGGTACCCCGCGCGCGCCACGGCCGCCAGGACTTCGCCGAGCGTCTCGACGCTGCGCCCGTGCGGCGCCGCTTCGTGCAGCAGGATGATCGCGCCCGGCGCCAGGCCGCGGGCGATGCGCGCGGCCACGCGCGCGGGATCGGATTCGACGGCGTCGTAGCCGCGCGCGGTCCAGGCCAGGCGCGACAGGCCGGCCTCGCGCAGCGGCGCGTGCACGAAGGGATTGGCGTGGCCGACCACGGCGCGGAACCAGCGCGGCGCGCTGCCGGTGATCGCGGCGAGCGTGCGCTGGCAGTCGAGGACCTCGCGCCGCATCGCGCGCGGGCCCAGCGCCCAGAAGCGCGCCTGCGGGTGGGTCTGGCTGTGGTTGCCGATGCCGTGGCCACGTGCGGCGATCTCGCGCACCAGCTCCGGCCGCGCAGCCGCGCGTTCGCCGACCAGGAAGAAGGTGGCCTTCGCGCCGTGCGCGTCGAGCAGGTCGAGGATGGCCGCGGTGTCGTCGGAGGGACCGTCGTCGATGGTCAGCCAGACCTCGCGTCCTTCGGCCGGGAAGTCGCGACGCACCGGGCCGAACAGGCGCGAGCCGGGGCGCAGGGTGCCCCACACGAAAGCCAGGTGCAGCGCAAGCAGCAGCGGCAGGCCCCAGCGCCAGCCCAGCTGCCACCAGGCCAGGGCGACGGCGAGGTGCAGGGCCAGGGCGATCC
>JAAZHF010000304.1 GCA_012510865.1 Gammaproteobacteria bacterium | reverse complement strand
CGGCGACCACCGCGTTCTGGAAGGGCATGAACAAGGACCTGCCCGAGCACCGCTTCACCATCATCGACACCCCCGGCCACGTCGACTTCACGATCGAGGTCGAGCGCTCGCTGCGCGTGCTCGACGGCGCGGTGTTCGTGCTGTGCGCGGTCGGCGGCGTGCAGCCGCAGTCGGAGACCGTTTGGCGCCAGGCCAACAAGTACCACGTGCCGCGCATCGCGTTCGTCAACAAGATGGACCGCACCGGCGCCAACTTCTTCAAGGTCCGCGACCAGCTGAAGACCCGCCTCGGCGCGGTGCCGGTCCCGATGCAGATTCCCGTCGGCGCCGAGGAAGGCTTCGAAGGCGTGGTCGACCTGCTGAAGATGAAGGCGATCCACTGGGATGCCGCCAGCCAGGGCCTGAACTTCGAATACCGCGACATCCCCGCCGAGCTGCTCGACCAGGCCAACGAGGCCCGCGCGTTCATGGTGGAGTCCGCCGCCGAGGCCAACGAGGCGCTGATGGACAAGTACCTCGAGACCGGCGAGCTGACCGAGGAAGAGGTGCTCGAGGGCCTGCGCTCGCGCACGCTGGCGACCGAGATCGTGCCGATGTACTGCGGCTCGGCGTTCAAGAACAAGGGCGTGCAGGCGATGCTCGACGGCGTCGTGAGCCTGCTGCCGTCGCCGGTCGACGTGCCCGCCGTGCGCGGCACCGACGTCGACGACGAGTCGCGCGAGCTGACCCGTGAGTCCAGCGACGGCGCGCCGTTCTCGGCGCTGGCGTTCAAGATCATCACCGACCCCTTCGTCGGCTCGCTGACCTTCTTCCGCGTGTACTCCGGCAAGCTCAACGCCGGCGACCAGGTCCTGAACTCGGTCAAGGGCAAGAAGGAGCGCATCGGCCGCCTGCTGCAGATGCACTCGAACGACCGCAACGAGATCAAGGAAGTGCTGGCCGGCGACATCGCGGCCGCCGTGGGCCTGAAGGACGTGACCACCGGCGACACCCTGTGCGCCCAGGACAACCCGATCGTGCTCGAGCGCATGGTCTTCCCGGAGCCCGTCATCTCGATGGCGGTCGAGCCGAAGACCAAGTCCGACCAGGAGAAGATGGGCGTCGCCCTGGGCCGCCTGGCCCAGGAGGACCCGTCGTTCCGCGTGCGCACCGACGAAGAGTCCGGCCAGACCATCATCGCCGGCATGGGCGAGCTGCACCTGGACATCATCGTCGACCGCATGAAGCGCGAGTTCAACGTCGAGGCCAACGTCGGCAAGCCGCAGGTCGCCTACCGCGAGACCATCCGCAAGACCGTCAAGGCCGAAGGCAAGTTCGTGCGCCAGTCGGGCGGCAAGGGCCAGTTCGGCCACGTGTGGCTGGAGATCTCGCCGCAGGAGCCGGGCGCCGGCTACGAGTTCGAGAACGCGATCGTCGGCGGCGTGGTGCCCAAGGAGTACATCCCCGCCGTCGACAAGGGCATCCAGGAGGCGGTGGCCAACGGCATCCTCGCCGGCTACCCGATCGTCGACGTCAAGGTGAAGCTGTACGACGGCTCGTACCACGAGGTCGACTCCTCGGAAATGGCGTTCAAGATCGCCGGCTCCATGGGCTTCAAGGAAGGCTTCTCGCGCGCCAGCCCGGTGCTGCTGGAGCCGATCATGAAGGTTGAGATCGTCACCCCCGAGGACTACCTGGGCGACGTCATGGGCGACGTGAGCCGCCGCCGCGGCATCCTGCAGGGCCAGGACGACAGCCCGTCGGGCAAGATCATCAACGCGATGATCCCGCTGGGCGAGATGATCGGCTACGCGACCAGCCTGCGCTCGATGTCGCAGGGCCGCGCGACGTTCACCATGGAGTTCGACCATTACGCGGAAGCGCCGGCGAACATCGCCGACGAAGTGGTGAAGAAGAAGTAACCGGCGCCGGCGACGGCAACCAAGTCAACCAACTTTCGAAGAGACTGCAATCATGGCCAAGGGTAAGTTCGAGCGCACCAAGCCCCACGTGAACGTGGGCACGATCGGTCACGTTGACCACGGCAAGACGACGCTGACGGCGGCGCTGACGAAGATCGGTGCGGAGCGTTTCG
>JAAZHF010000303.1 GCA_012510865.1 Gammaproteobacteria bacterium | reverse complement strand
GGTCAAGAACAACCGTCTGCCGTTCCCGGACTGTGACGACGCAGCTACTGAGATCGCCGCCCGTTACTTTAAGCTTCCGCCGCTCGCCAGCGCCCCGGCACAGGGGTCGTTAGGGTTGCCTCCGGGAGGAGCGCCATGAACAAGCAGTTGCTTTGCGAGGCGTTTTGCCAAGACCTGGACGTATCGAACGTCCCGGCTGGCCTCGTCGTGCGTACTGGCTTCATGACCCGAGATGGAGATGCCATCGGCTTCTACGTTACACGCCACCCGTTGGATGCCGGCCTATGGCGTGTCGAGGACTCCGGCCTTGTCGTGCCGATGATTGAAGCTGCCGGAGTTAACCTCGATTCTGGTTCGCGCGCGGTTGCTTTTCATCGTTTGCTTGAGGAGCACGGTGCTTCTTTCGATGACGAGTCTATGGAGCTGCATTCAGAGTATGTGCTTGAAAGTGACTTACCCTCGGAAGCAATGCGCTTTGTCGCGCTATTGCTGCGCGTCCAAGACTTGGAGCTGCTGAATAATGAGACCGTGGCCAATACGTTCCGTGAGGACGTTATTGCAGATTTGGATCGGCTCCTATCGCAGGGCGCGACGATTCAGTATCGAACGGCCCCACATAAGCTGCTGAAGGACTTTGAGGCGGACGCGCTTATTCAGAAGAATGGATCTTCGTTGGCGCTCTACTTCGCCACCACTGATGAACGAGTCAATGAGGCTGTGATTCTTTGGATGGAGAACAAAGAGCGGAACGCCGGTCTCAAGGTTGCTTTGATGCTTGAAAGAGAGAAGCCACCGCAGATCAATAATCGTTCGCTTCGGCGCGCGATGAATCGACTAGATGCAACAACGGTTTACCGCGACGATGAGATTGGATCAATGTCACGAGTCGCTTCTCTCGTGGGAATGGAGTTGGAAACGCTGCAATAGGCAACGCTAGCTTCCTGCGGGCATTTTAGTGGAGCAGCGTGGGTCTGCTATTGCGCTGCACGCCCGCTGCATCGCCCCTATGCGGCGCTTCCCGCTCGCTTCCCGCGCAGGGGGACCACCTTGGCGCCCTCCGTTGTCACAAGGCGATACAGGGCCTCCAGCGCGCTCCGCTTTTCGGGCAGGTAGTCATGGCGGTCATAGTGCCGGGACTGCACGCCGCCAAGACCGTGTGACTGCAACTGCGCGCGCACGTCCGAATGGATGCCCAGGTCTGCCAAGCGGGTTTCCACGGTACGCCGAATGTCAGTGATGGAAAACTCTCCGCCGGGAAGCTCTCCTGCCTCGCACATCGCTTCCATAACGGCGCGACACCGCAAGTAGGCGGTGGAAGTGACCATCCCCGTGGCGCCAGCCGTGGTGGTGAACAGGTAGTCCCCGACGCGCTCCGGCGCCATAGCGTGCAGGGCTTCGACCGCCGCCGGGATCAAGGGGACAACGTGGAGCCGCGCATTAGTTCTGCGCCCCTTAGGGTCGCGCAGGGTAACGGTCGCCTGGTCTGCGTCGTAGTCGGCCACGGTCGCGCGCGCCAGCTGCTCGATGCGCTGTCCGCCCGTCAGCAGGTGGAAGCGCAGGCAGGCGGCATCGTGGTCAGGCAGGGTTTCGATCCGGCGCCAATAGGCGCGCAGCCCCGACGCGCTCAACGCGCGGTCGCGGACATTGCTGGCGCCTTCGATCGTGCCGAGGTCCCGCGCCGGGTTGGTCCGGATTCGCAGCGCGCGCAGCGCCGGGGTCGCGCTCGCGGTAGTCCGCGCCTTCACGCCTGCGGCATAGGCCGAATGCAGGTAGGAGCGGACCTTGGCGGCCTCGCGCAGCTTTCCGTTCTCGGTGAGCCGAATCAGAACAGACAGCAGGTCGTCCGCCGTAAGGTCGTCGGCGGGGGTGTCCCATAACACGGGCCAAGCCTCTGCAACATGGCGGCGGATGGCTGCCCTGACCGCCTTGGCGCTCGCCCTGCCTCGGGCTTCCAGCGAGTCGGCGTAGGCCGTCAGTAGTGCCCCTAGCGTGGCTTGCTGCCTTTCCTGCTCTGCTTGCGCGGCCCTCTCTGCGGCTTCGCGCTCTCGCCTTGCCTCGCGCTCCTCTGCTTCCAGCACCGCGCGTAGGTCGCGGTCGCCGGCCTTGTAGCGGGCCGAAAGTTCGTTGGCCCGGCTGCGCGCCGCTTTGAGGGTCAGGGGGCCGCCGGTGCCCTGCCACTCGCCCAGCGGATAGCTGTCCCGGTCGCCGTCCGGTTTGGTGTAGCGGAAGTAGAACAGCACGCGGCCGTCGCGGCCCTTGCCGCTGCGGTAGGCGACCAGTGTCCCCGCGCCTCGCGGTCCCTTGTCAGATGCCCACTTCCCGGCTTGCAAGCCTGTTAGCGCGTTGTGGGTGAGTGCCGCCATGCATGAGTCCCCGTGTTTGCCGTTGGGGCAGCATAGCATCCCGTTTGCCGTTCGTTTGCCGTTCGTGCCTGGCGTCCCCCGGAACGGCGCGAACACCCTCGGACGCTGTTTTTCAGCCAAATCATGGACTTATGTTGTTTTGCCGGAAGGAGACGGATGGCCTCGGATGCGGGAAATGCGGATTGAAAATCCCCGTGTCGGGGGTTCGATTCCCTCCCCGGCCACCATGAAATCAGGCGTCTGCGCAGAAACCGCCCCCGGGCGGTTTTTTCGTGTCAGTGATATGCAGGTGCGCGGGTCCTGTTCGCGCCGCGGTTTGCGTTGATTCCCATTGCAGCCCGAAACAGGGGGAATGGATGCACTGGAGGATCAAAGGCCTCGCGCAGAAGGCGCTGGGCGTCCTGCCGGCCGGGAGACGCCTGCACTATCGCGCGCAGCGCCACTTCGGCGGCCTGAGGAACTACAACCGCGTGTTCGCGGGCTAGGTCGACGACTGGAAGATCATGGTCGGCCACCTGCGCGACGCGGGGACCTGCGTCCGTCGCTCGCGCTTCTTCGAGAGCGGCACCGGCTGGTATCCCACCTTCCCCTTCGCGCTGTACCTGGCCGGCGCGCCGCGCGTCATCACCTGCGACCAGACCCGGCACCTGTGCCCGGACCTCACCCGCAAGGCCGTCGACGGCTTCGGCGCGGTCATCGGCGACATCGCCCGCACGGCCGGAGCGGACGGCGGGGACGTGCGCGAGCGCCATGCGCGCCTGGCCAGCGCCCTCGCCGCGGGGCAGGACCTGGCCGCCGCCACCGGAGGCGTGATCGAGTATGCGGCCCCTGCCGACGCCACGCGCAGCGGACTGGCGGACGGCGCCGTGGACGTGGTGTTCTCCAACAGCGTGCTCGAGCACGTGCCGCCGCCGGTGGTCACCTCGCTCTACCGCGAGGCGCGGCGCATCCTCGCGCCGGGCGGCCGGATGTTCCACTCGGTGAACTGCGGCGACCACTACGCCTACGTCGATCCGCGGATCCACCAGCTGCACTACCTGAAGTACTCCGACCGGCAGTGGCGGTTCTGGAACAACCGCTTCCTGTACCAGAACAGGATGCGCGCCCACGAGTTCGTCGACGGCGCCCTCGCCGAGGGCTTCCTGGTCGAGCTCGACACCTCCACCCCGCGTCCGCTGCGCCTGGAGCAGCTGCGGCTGATGCAGGTGGCCGACCGCTTCAAGGGCATCCCGCCCGAACAGCTGTGCATCACCACGGTGGACTTCATCGCGAGGAAGCCCGCGGCCTGACGCCACGCCCGCCGGCGCCGCGCTACCCTGTGGCGATGCCGCCACCGGACCCCCGCGAAGCCGCACTGCGCCGCCGCAAGGCGATCGCCCTCGGACTGCTGGGGCTTGCCGGCCTCGGGCTGGCGATCGTCTCGGTGCTGGAGCGCACCCATCCGCACTGGGCCTTCGGCTTCCTCGCCGCGGTGTTCGAGGCCGCGCTGGTGGGCGGGCTGGCGGACTGGTTCGCCGTGGTGGCCCTCTTCCGGCACCCCATGGGCATGCGCTGGATCCCGCACACGGCGATCATCCCTTCGAAGAAGGATGCCCTGGGCGCCAGCCTCGCCGACTTCATCTGCGACCACTTCCTGGGAACGCGACAGGTCGCCGACAAGCTGCGGGCGATGGACATCGCGGGCTCGATCGCGGGCAAGCTCGGCGACGCCGGTTTCTCCCGGGCCATGGGCCGGGCGCTCGCCGGCGCCCTGCCCCGGATCCTCGACGCCCTTGACAGCGAAGAGCTGCACCGGTTCCTCCAGCGCATCGCCGAGGCGCGCCTGCGCCAGGTGGACCTCTCCGGCGCGGTGGCGGTGGTGCTGCGCCAGCTCACCGACGACGGGCGCCACCAGGCCGTGGTCGATGCCGGCCTGGCCTACGCCGCGGAGCTGCTGTCGGCACCCGCCACCCACGAGCGCATCTCGCGCATGGCCGCGCGCGAGATGTGGCGGCTGGTGCGCTACCTGAAGCTCGACGGCGTGGTCGCCGACAAGGTCGCGGACAAGCTGGTGGCGGGGATGACGGCGACCGTCAACGACATGGCGGGCGACCGGGACCACGAGCTGCGCCAGCGCATCGGCGCCGAATTCGTGCGCCTGGTCGAGCGGCTGGAGGGCGAGCCCGGCATGCGGCGGCGCGTCAACGCCTTCCGCGACCAGCTGATCGACGACTCCGACCTGTCGCGCTACCTGCGCGGCCTCTGGCGCGACCTGGCCACCTGGATCCGCGAGGACGCCGGCCGCGACGACTCCGTGATCGCCGCGCGCATCTCCGGCGCCGGGGCCGAGGTCGGTGCCCGGCTCGCGGCCGACGCCGACATGCGCGCCTGGATCAATGCCGGCATCATCGACCTGGTGCTGCCCGAGATCGAGCGCTACCGCGAGGGCATCCGCGGCTTCATCGTCGAGCGCGTCCACCAGTGGAGCGCGGACGAGCTCACCCGCGAGCTCGAACTGGCGGTGGGCGCCGACCTGCAGTTCATCCGCTACAACGGGACCGCGGTCGGCGCGCTCATCGGCGGCATCCTCTACGTGCTGGTGCACGCCATCCAGCGGATGGTGTGACCCGGCTCAGCCGCGCGGGCCGCCCATCACCGGCACGATGGCGCCGTTGACGTAGGACGACATCACCGGCGAGGCCAGGAACACATAGGCCGGCGAGAGCTCCTCGGGCTGCGCCGGGCGTCCCATGTCGCTGTCCTTGCCGAAGGCGGCGACGTCGCGGGCGGGCTTGTCCGCCGGGTTGAGCGGCGTCCACACCGGCCCCGGTGCAACGCAGTTGACGCGGATCCCGCGGCCAAGCAGGTTCGCGGCCAGCGACCTGGTGAAGGCGTGGATCGCGCCCTTGGTGGCGGAATAGTCGAGCAGCTTCGGATTGCCGAAGATGCCGGTCTCCGAGCCCGTGTTGATGATGCAGGCGCCCTCCTCCATGTGCGGCAGCGCCGCGCGCGCCATGTGGAAGTAGCCGGCGATGTTGGTCTGCAGGGTCTCCTGCAGGTGCTCGTCGCTCAGGTCCTCGAGGCGCTCCACGTGCTGCTGGAAGGCGGCGTTGTTGACCAGCACGTCGAGCCGGCCGAAGGCGTCCACCACCTGCCCGACCGCCGCCTCGCAGAACGACGGGTCGCGGACGTCGCCGGCGATCACCAGGCAGCGCCGGCCCTCGGCCTCGACGTGGCGACGCGTCTCCTCCGCGTCGGCGTCCTCGGCCAGGTGGAGCACGGCGACGTCGGCCCCCTCCCGCGCGAACAGCACGGCGACCGCGCGGCCGATGCCGGAGTCGCCCCCGGTCACGATGGCCGCCATGCCCTCGAGCTTGCCGCTGCCCGCGTAGTCGGGGGCGAGGAAGCGGGGCTCGAGCTCCAGCTCGTGCTCGTTGCCGGGCTTGGCCAGGTGCTGGGCGGGCATGGGATTGGTGGGCTGTCGGCGCGGCCCGGCCTGCGCCGGCTTCTTCTTCGCCGGGGCCTTCTTCTTCGCGACCATGGCGTCGGCCATGGCCTCCTTCTGGATGCCACGCTGGCGCGCGACCGTCTTCGCGGCCGCCGCCGCCCCGGGTGGCGCCGTCTTCTTCTTCGCCCTGCTCGCCATGGCTGCGCGTTCCTCGTGGATGCCTGCTCCACGGCACGCTAGCCCTGCGGGCGTCTTCGCGCCGTCGTCGCCGCGTGCAGGCGGCGTCATGCCGGGGCCGGCAGCACCTGGTCGAGGTCGGCGTAGCCCTCCCATGGGTCGCGCCGCAGGCGGGCGGCGCGCCTGCGCGCACGTTCGAGGTCGAAGGCCGCGGGGCCTGCGACGCGGCCCAGCTCCTCCCAGCGGATCGGGACCGCGACCGGCGCCCCCGGCCGCGCGCGCAGCGACCACGAGGCCACGCTGGTCGAGCCGCGCGCGTTGCGCAGCCAGTCGATGAAGATCCGGCCCCGGCGCTTCTCCCTGGCCATGGTCGCCACGTAGCGCGTGGGCGCCTGCCCTGCCATCTCCACGGCGACGGCCTCGCAGAACGAACGCAGCGTGTCCCAGGACGGCCCCGGCCGGATGGGCGCGACCCCGTGCGCGCCCTTCCCGCCCGAAAGGCGCACGAAGCTCTCGAGGCCGTGGCCGCGCAGCCGCCGCCGCACGTCGCGCGCGCCCCGGACCACCTCGTCCCAGCCGGTGCCCTCGCCGGGGTCGAGGTCGAATACCATGAAGTCGGGGCGCTCGGGATCCTCGATGCGCGCCGCCCAGGGATGGAACTCGATGGCGTTCATCTGCACCAGGTCGACCACCCCCTCGACGTCCTCGACATAGAGGTAGGGCTCGCGGCCGCTCTTCTGCGCCAGCATGACCCGGCGCACGTCGTCGCCGAGGCTGTCGGCGTGGTGCTTCTGGAAGAAGCACTCCCCCGCGGTGCCATCCGGACAGCGCACCAGGGACAGCGGGCGGTGCGCGATGCCCGCCAGCAGCCGGTCGCCGACCGCGCGGTAGTAGTCCGCGACGTCCTGCTTGGTGTACGGCGCATCCTGGAAGACCACGCGGTCCGGGCTGCTGATGCGCGCGGGCGTCCCGGCCACGGGCTCAGCCCGCCTTGCGCGCCGTGGAGCCGCTGGAGCTCCGGGCGCCCTTGGCGGTCGCCTTCTTCTTCGCCGCCTTCTTCGTCGCCTTCTTGCCGGCCGCCTTCTTCGACGTGGACCTGGCCGCCTTGGCGCCGGCGCCGCCCTTCGCGGCGGTGGACTTCTTCGCCGGCGTGCGGCGCTTGCTGCCGATGCTCTTCTCCAGCAGGGCCATGAAGTCGACCACGTTGGTGGTCGCGTCCTCCGGGACCTCGTGGTCCTCGTCCTCGGCCTTGCGCACCACGCCCTGCGACTTCATGCGCTGGCGGATCACCTTCTCCAGCCGCTCGCGGAACTCGTCGCGATAGGCGGACGGGTCCCAGTCGCCCGCCATCGACTCGATCAGCTGCCGGGCCATCGCGAACTCCTTGTCGCTGATCCGGTAGTCGCCCTTGGCGCCCTCCGGCAGCCGGTAGTCGGCGGGATCCACGAGCTCCTGCGGATAGCGCAGCAGCATCAGTACCAGCGCATTGCCCTGCGGCAGCACCGCGGCAAGGTACTCGCGGGTGCGGATCACCACCCGCGCGATGCCGACCTTGCCGGTGTCGCGCAGCGTCTCGCGCAGCAGCACGTAGCCCTTCTCCGCCTTCTTGCCCGGCACCAGCACGTAGGGCTTCTCGAAATAGGTCACCGGGATGTCGCCGGCGTCGACGAAGCTCTCGACCTCGACCGTCTCGTGGCTTTCGGGCGCCGCCGAGCGGATGTCGTCCTGCTCCAGCACCACGTAGCTGCCCTTGTCGTACTCGAAGGCCTTGACGATGTCCTTCCACGGCACCTCCTCGCCGGTGTCGGCGTTGACGCGCTCGTAGCGGACCGGGCTGTTGTCCCGGGAGTCGAGCATGCGGAAGCTGAGGTCGGTCCGGCGCTCCCCGGACAGCAGCGACACCGGCACGTTGAGCAGTCCGAAGC
>JAAZHF010000302.1 GCA_012510865.1 Gammaproteobacteria bacterium | reverse complement strand
GATGGGTGGACTGCTGACGTTCTCGCTGCTGGCGTGGATGGCGTGGCGCGCCACCAACCGTCCGGTCGTCCTGGCCTACGCCGGCCGCCTGCGCGCACTGCTGTGGGCGGCGCTGGCGGTGCTCGCGGCGCAGGTCGCGCTCGGCGGATGGGTCAGCGCCAACTACGCGGCCCTGTCCTGCGGCGCCGGCAGCTGGTCGATCGTGAATTTCCCGCAGTGCGCCGGCCTGTGGTGGCCGCCGACCGACTTCGGCGAGGGCTTCGTGCTCTGGCGCGGCATCGGCGTCGACTACGAGGGCGGGGTGCTCGACGGCGCGTCGCGCATCGCGATCCAGATGGCGCACCGCATCGGCGCGGTGGCCGCGGTCGCGATCCTGCTGTGGGCGGCGGTGCGCATGCTGCGCACGCCCGGGCTGCGCGGCTGGGGCACGGCGCTGGCGCTGCTGACGGCGGCCCAGGCCAGCCTCGGCATCCTGAACGTGAAGCTGTCGCTGCCGCTGCCGGTGGCCGTCATGCACAACGCCGGCGCGGCGCTGCTGGTGTTCGTCCTGGTCTCGCTGCTGGCGCGGCTGCGCGGGGTCGACTGAGGTGCGCGCACGGATCGACCAGTACTGGGAGCTGACCAAGCCGCGCGTCGTGTCGCTGATCGTGTTCACCGCGCTGGTGGGCATGTTCCTGGCCGTTCCGGGGCTGCCGCCGCTGCGCCAGGCCGTGGCGGGCTTCATCGGCATCTGGCTGGCCGCGGCTTCGGCGGCCGCGATCAACCACCTGATCGACCAGCGCATCGACCGGCTCATGGTGCGCACCGCCAACCGCCCGCTGGCCACCGGCACGCTGGCACCGGCGCAGGTGCTGGCGTTCGCGGTGTTCCTCGGCGCCGCCTCGATGGCGATCCTGGTGGCGCTGGTGAACCCGCTCACCGCGCTCCTGACCTTCGCCTCCCTGATCGGCTACGCCATCATCTACACCGGCTTCCTCAAGCGCGCGACCCCGCAGAACATCGTCATCGGCGGCATCGCGGGCGACGCCCCGCCGGTGCTGGGCAGGTCCGCGGTCACCGGGATGCGGAACGAATGGGACTGGGCGCAAGCGCAGCTGCTGGTCCTGATCATCTTCGTGTGGACGCCGCCGCATTTCTGGGCGCTGGCGATCTTCCGCCGCGAGGACTACGCACGCGCGCTGGTGCCGATGCTGCCGGTCACGCACGGCGTGGAGTACACCCGCTGGCAGATCCTGCTGTACACGGTGCTCCTGGTCGCGGTGACCGTGCTGCCCTGGGCGGCCGGCATGAGCGGGCTGTTCTACCTCGGCGGCGCGCTGGTCCTCGGCCTGGTGTTCCTGTGGCACGCGTGGCGGCTGATGGACCCGCCGGACGACTTCTACCCGATGCGGGTCTTCAACTATTCCGTGGTCTACCTGATGGCGCTGTTCGCCTTCCTTCTGGTCGACCACTGGCTGCTCCCGTGGCTGCAGCCGGGGCCGCTGTTCGACCTGCGGCCGGTGGGCCCGGGCTAGCCGCGCGCGGCGCCCCGCGCCTGCAGCAGTTCCCGCAGCTCCGCCTTGTCGGCCGCGTCCAGGCCCTCCTCGCGCTGCTTGACCAGGAGTTCGTCGATGCGCTGCTGCAGCGTCTGTCCGTCGAGCTGCGCGATCGCATCCAGGAATTCGCGGCGCCAGCCGGCTTCGTCGCCGGGCATGTCGATCGCCGCCAGCCTGTGCAGCGCGGCCGCCTCCTGGCGGCCTTCGAAGTGCGCGAGCAGGGCGCCGGTGCCGATGTCGGGGCGGGCGCTGACGATGGCCACCAGTTCGGTCAGCAGGTCCACGCCGGGCTGGCGCAGGGCCACGAAGCGATAGGGCGCCTCCAGGTCCAGGGCCAGCTGCGGGCGCTGCAGCAGCAGGGTGATGGCGCTGCGCACCAGGCTGCGCTTCGGTGCCTTGCCCGCGGGCGCGCGGCGCGCGCGTCCGGCGGGAACGTGCACCTCCGGGGGCGCCGAGCGCGCTCCCACGCCGGTCAGCTCGGTCAGCCGCTGCTGCATCAGGTCGGCGAAGGCGCCGTCGGGCAGCTGCGCCAGCAGCGGCTTGGCGCGCTCGGCCAGCCGCGCCTTGCCGTCGAGCGTGGCGAGGTTGATGCCGTCCTCGGCCAGCGTGTCGAACAGGTACTGCGACAGCGGCGTCGCCCCCGCCAGCCGCGCGTCGAAGCCGGCCGCGCCCTCGTTGCGGACGATGGTGTCGGGATCCTCGCCCTCGGGCAGGAACAGGAAGAAGGCCTGGCGGCCGTCCTTCATCCGCGGCAGCACCGACTCCATCGCGCGGGTCGCCGCGCGCCGGCCCGCGGCGTCGCCGTCGAAGCAGAAGTACACGTCCGGCGCGTTGCGGAACAGCAGCTCGGCGTGGTCCGGCGTGGTCGCGGTGCCCAGCGTCGCCACGGCCTGGGTGATGCCGTGCTGGAACAGCGCCACCACGTCCATGTAGCCCTCGACCACGACCAGGCGCGCGATCTTCTGGTTGGCCTGGCGCACCTGCCACAGACCGTAGAGTTCGCGGCCCTTGTGGAACAGCGGGGTCTCGGGCGAGTTGAGGTACTTGGGCGAGTCCCCGGCCTTCAGCACGCGGCCGCCGAACGCGATCGTCCGGCCGCGCCGGTCGTGGATCGGGAACATCACGCGGTCGCGGAACTTGTCGTACACGTGGCCGCGGTCGTTCTTCGACAGCATGCCGGTGCGCTCGAGCAGCGACAGCCGGCGGGCATCCGTGCCCAGCGCATCCTTCAGCGCGGAGAAGCCGCCGGGCGCGTAGCCGATGCCGAACTGCGCGCGGATCGTGGCGTCCACGCCACGACGGTCGAGGTAGGCCGCCGCCTCGCCACCGGACACCAGCGCGTCCCGGTAGAAGCGCGCCGCGGCGTCGAGCACCGCGAACATGTCGCGCGTGTCCGGGTTCTCGTTGTGCTGGCGGGTTTCCCGCGGCACCTCGATGCCCGCGCGCCGCGCCAGCTCGTCGATCGCGTCGAGGAACTCGAGGCGGTCGTAGTTCATCAGGAAGGAAATGGCGGTGCCGTGCGCGCCGCAGCCGAAGCAGTGGTAGAACTGCTTGGTCGGCGACACCGTGAACGAGGGCGAACGCTCGTCGTGGAACGGGCAACGCGCCGAGTACTCACGCCCCTGCCGCTTCAGCGGCACGCGCGCCGCGATCACCTCGACGATGTCCGTCCGGGCGAGCAGGTCGTCGATGAAGGCGGCGGAGAGGCGGGCCATGGGCACCGCCATGATCGCATGCGGCCCCGCCCCCCTGTAGGAGCAGCTATAGCTGCGAACTCGGCTGCGCCCGCGCTGCGACCTGGGCTGCGCACCTGGGCCAGGCTGCGTCGCTGGGCCGGGTCGCAGCTGTAGCTGCTCCTACAGGGGGGCGGGGCGGTGGCGCCGCGCCGCGCGCGCCTCCAGCCGCCGCTGGACGTCCCACAGCCGCCAGCGCTCGTCGATCACCGCGGTGATCATCGCCCCGACGAAGAACACCACCGCCGCGTAGTACAGCCACACCAGCAGCACCACCAGGGTGCCCATCGAGCCGTAGGCGCTGCCCGGGGCCGCTTCGGCGATGTACAGGCCGATCGCCCAGCGCCCGACCACGAACAGCAGCGAGGTCAGAAGGCCGCCCAGGAAGGCCTGCCGCCACTGGACGCGGCGGTCGGGCAGGTAGTGGTACATCAGCGCGAAGGCCAGCACGTACAGCGCCATCGACGCCAGGTTGCCCAGCACCGGCAGCGTCGGCGAGCCCGCGAAGGCGATCTCCAGCGCCGTGGTCAGGGCCGCCGACACCAGCAGCAGGAAGCCCAGCGCCAGCACGACGCCGAAGGAGAACACGCGCTTGCGCAGCCAGGCGCGGAAGCCGCCGCGGACCCTGTCGCCGGACGTATGGAAGACGAGGTTGAGCGTGCCCTGCAGGCGCGCGAACACCGCCGTCGCGCCGAACAGCAGCAGCCCGGTGCTCCACAGCCCCGCCAGCGAACCGACGTCGGGCTCGGTGCGGGCGTTCTCCAGCACGGTGTTGGCGACCTGGCCGGCGCCGGCTCCGGCGATCGCCTGCACCTGCGCCAGCAGCGCTTCCTGCGCGGAGGGGTAGAGCGACGCCGTCAGCCACAGCAGCAGCACCAGCAGCGGCGCCAGCGACAGCAGCGCGAAGAAGGTCAGCGACGCGGCATGGGTGAGGATGTCGACTTCGACGAAGCGCTGCGCGAGCGCCCAGGGCAGCGACTCCCGCAGCCGCTCGAAGCCGTCCCTGAGGCGCGCGGTGATGAACTCGGCCATGCCGGCAGGGTGCCGCCCCGCCCGTCGACGCGCCGCGAACCCCGTTGGAGCAAACCCTGCCTCCCTCTCTCTCCCCTTCCTCCTTGCGGGAGCCCTCCCTCCCTGTAGGAGCGGCTATAGCCGCGATCGCCGCCATGGCGGCTCCTACAGGGGTGCGGGATCGGTTCCCACGGCGGCGCGGGATCGCCGCTATAGCGGCTCCTACAAGGGCGCGGGATCGCCGCTATAGCGGCTCCTACAGGGGTGCGGGGGTCCGGCGGGAGGGGGTCAGCCGGACAGGGCCTTCTTCAGCAGGGCGGAGACCTGGGCCATGTCGGCCTGGCCGGCGAGCTTCGGCTTCAGCACGCCCCTGACCCTGCCCATGTCGGCCGGGCCCCTGGCGCCGGTCTCGGCGATGGCGGCGTCGACCGCGGCCTGGACCTCGGCCTCGCCCAGCTTCTCCGGCAGGTAGCGCTGGATGACCTCGATCTCGGCGCGCTCGATGGCGGCCAGGTCCTCGCGGGCGGCGGCCTCGTACTGCGAGACCGAGTCCCGGCGCTGCTTGACCATCTTCTCGAGAACGGCCAGTACCTGGGCGTCGTCGAGCTCGATGCGCTCGTCGACCTCGCGCTGCTTGATGGCGGCGTTGACCAGGCGGATCACGCCCAGGCCGGCCCTGTCGCCGGCCTTCATGGCCGCCTTCATGTCTTCGGTGAGGCGCTGCTTGAGGCTCATCGGGGGTTCTCCGCTTCCATGAAACACGAAAAGCCGGCGACGCTCTCGCGTGCCGGCTTCGCGGGACGACCCGGACCGCGGCGCGTGGCGCGCCCGCGGGGCCGGATCAGTACAGGCGCTGGCGCTTGGTGACGTCGCGCGAGGTGCGACGGGCCTGGCGCTTCACCGCCGCGGCCGCCTTGCGCTTGCGCTCCTGCGTCGGCTTCTCGTAGTACTCGCGCTTGCGGGTCTCGGCCAGCACGCCGGCCTTTTCGCAGGTGCGCTTGAAGCGGCGGAGGGCAAACTCGAAGGGCTCGTTTTCGCGGACTTTGACGCTGGGCATTGGGATCTCTGGTCTGGGAATGCGCCGGTTTCCCGCCGGCGAGCCGCGTATGATAGCCCCAAGCCCCATCCAGGCGCAAATCCCGTCCTGCCCATCCGGCGGGGCCGGACGCCGCCCCGACCATGATCGTCCTCGGAATCGAAACCAGCTGCGACGAGACCGGCGTCGCCGTCTACGACACCGGCCGGACCGGCGCCGACGGCCTGCGGGCGCACGCGGTGTACAGCCAGATCGACCTGCATGCCGGCTACGGCGGGGTCGTCCCCGAACTGGCCAGCCGAGACCACGTCCGCAAGCTGCTGCCGCTGGTCCGCCAGGTCCTGGCCGAGGCCGGGCTGGGGGTGCGCGACCTCGACGGCGTGGCCTACACCGCCGGCCCGGGCCTGGTCGGCGCGCTGCTGGTGGGCGCGGGCGTGGCCCGGGCCCTGGCCTGGGCGCTGGAGGTCCCGGCGGTCGGCGTGCACCACATGGAAGGCCACCTGCTGGCGCCGCTGATGGAGGACGACCCGCCGCAGCCGCCCTTCGTGGCGCTGCTGGTGTCCGGCGGCCACACCCAGCTGGTGGCCGTGGACGGCATCGGCCGCTACCGCCTGCTGGGCGAGACCCTGGACGACGCCGCCGGCGAGGCCTTCGACAAGACCGCCAAGCTGATGGGACTGCCGTACCCCGGCGGGCCGCAGCTGGCCGCGCTGGCCGCCTCCGGGACCGCAGGCCGCTTCCGCTTCCCGCGGCCGATGACCCATCGCCCCGGCCTGGACTTCAGCTTCAGCGGCCTCAAGACCCAGGTGATGCTGGCCTGGCGCGCCAGCGACCGGTCCGACGCCACCCGCGCCGACATCGCCCGCGCCTTCGAGGACGCGGTGGTCGATACCCTCGCCATCAAGTGCGAGCGCGCGCTCGACGAGGCCGGCTGCGACACGCTCGTGGTCGCCGGAGGCGTCGGCGCCAACCGCCGCCTGCGCGCGCGCCTGCAGGAGATGGCCGCCGCGCGCGGTGGTCGCGCCTGCTTCCCGCGGCCCGAGCTTTGCACCGACAACGGCGCCATGATCGCCTTCGCCGGCGCGCTGCGCCTGGAGGGCGGCGAACGCGCGCCCGACGGCGTGCACGTGACGCCGCGCTGGACATGTCGGCGCTTCCGCCGGTGGCGCCGGCGCCGGTCCCGCCCGCGGCGGCGCGATAAGCTGGCCCGCCCGCCAGGAATCCCGGCATGGACCACGTCTTCATCGAAGGGCTCGAGGTCGAGGCCCTGATCGGCATCTACGACTGGGAGCGCCGGATCCGGCAGACCCTGGTCTTCGACCTCGAGATGGCCTTCGACAACCGCGCGCCCGCGGCCACCGACGACATCGCCGACACGCTCGACTACAAGGCCGTCAGCAAACGCCTGGTCGAGTACGTCTCGCAGTCGGACTTCGGACTGGTGGAGACCCTGGCCGAGCGCTGCGCCGCGATCGTGCTCGGCGAGTTCAATGTCTCCCGGCTACGATTGAAGCTCAGCAAGCCCGGCGCCGTGCGCGGCGCGCGCGCCGTCGGCGTGGTGATCGAGCGCAGCCGGGCCGGCTGATCCCCCCGCAGACCGGAGATCCAATGCACGTTCGACTCGAGGCGCTGCGCGCGATGCTCGCGCCGTATCCCGGGGCCTGGACCCTGCTCGCGCTGGGCGCGCTTCTGCTGGTGGCGTGGCTGGCCAACTTCGTCACCCGCCGCATCCTGCTGCGCGGGCTGCGCAGCGTGCTGGCGCGGGTGGCGGCGCTGACCGGCTACGAGGGAAGCGCACTCAGCCGCATGCGCGTGGTCTCGCGCCTGGCCAACGTGGTGCCGGCGCTGGTCGTCGGCGCCGGCATCGGGCTGGTGCCGGGCCTGCCGCCGCAGCTGGTCGCGGTCGTCGCCGGCCTGTGCAAGGTGTTCGTGATCTTCACCGTGGCGCTCGCCTTCGGCCACGCACTCGACGTCGCCAACGAGGTCTACGAGCGCCGCCCCGACGCCCGCAACAAGCCGATCAAGGGCTACCTGCAAGTGGCGAAGATCATCGCCCTGGCGATGGCGGCGCTGGGCTCGGTGGCGCTGCTGGCGGGCGTGGACCTGGTGCACGTGCTCACCGGCCTGGGCGCGGCCAGCGCGGTGCTGATGCTGATCTTCCAGGACACGATCCTGTCGTTCGCCGCCAGCCTGCAGATCAGCGGCGACGGCCGCGTGCGCATCGGCGACTGGATCGAGATGCCCGGCCAGAACGCCGACGGCGACGTCATCGACATCGCGCTGCATACGGTCACGGTGCAGAACTGGGACAAGACGATCACCACCGTCCCCACGCGCAAGCTGATCAGCGAGTCGTTCAAGAACTGGCGCGGCATGACCGAATCCGGCGGCCGCCGGATCAAGCGCGCGATCTACCTCGACCAGCATTCCACCCGCTTCCTGGAGCCCGACGAGGTGGCGCGCTTCCGCCGCTTCCGCCTGCTCGACGCCTACCTCGACGGCAAGTCGGCCGAGCTGCGGGACTGGAACGCCAGGCTGGCCGAGCACGGGGGCGAGCCGGTCAACCGGCGCCGCGTCACCAACCTCGGCACCTTCCGCGCCTACGTCGAGCAGTACCTGCGCAACCACCCCGGCGTGAACCAGGACATGAGCCTGATGGTGCGCCAGCTGCAGCCCACCGACCACGGCCTGCCGCTGGAGGTGTACTGCTTCACCAACGACGTGCGCTGGGTGGCCTACGAAGGCATCCAGGCCGACATCTTCGACCACCTGCTGGCGATCCTCCCGGAGTTCGGCCTGCGCGTGTTCCAGGCGCACAGCGACGCGCCCGTCGAGGTGCGCCTGCGCGACGAACGCGCGCCCGCCGGCGCCGGTCCGTCCGCCGTGCCCGGGGCAGCGGGCGCGGAGCCCGCGTGATGGGCCGCGCCTGCCTCAGCCTGGGCAGCAACATCGAACCCGAGCGGCACATCGCGCTCGCCTTCGCGGCGCTGCGCGAGCGCTTCGGCGACATCCTGGCCTCGGCCGCCTACCGTACGCCGGCAGTGGGCTTCGACGGGCCCGACTTCGTCAACGCCGCGGCGGTCATCGACAGCGACCTCGACCCGCGGGCGCTCAACGACTGGCTGCACGCGCTCGAGGACGCCCACGCACGCGACCGCCGCGGGCCGCGCTACGGCGACCGCACGCTCGACGTCGACATCGTGCTCTACGACGACCTGCGGCTCACCGGCCCGGGCAACCTGCGCCTGCCGCGGCCGGAGCTCGCCGAGGCCTTCGTGCTGCGGCCGCTGGCCGAGATCGCGCCGGACGTCGTCGACCCCGCGAGCGGCCGCAGCCTGGCCGAGCTCTGGGCCGCCTCGGCCCGGCGCGGGGTGGCGATGGAGGAGGTCGCGCTGCTGCCGGTCGGCCCGGCCGGTCACGGTCGGGGCGCCGCGTCCGTCTAGGGGATCATGATACAGCGGCACCGGGGCGAGGGCCGCGGGCCGGCGCAGGCCCGTGGGAGGAAAACACCATGTTTGACAAGTTCTCGCGCAGCTGGGAAATGGTGAAGGCGAGCGCCGCCGTGCTGCGTTCGGACCGCGAGCTGATGCTGTTCCCGGTGCTGTCCGGGCTGGCGACGCTGGTGGTGGCGGCGAGCTTCGCGCTGCCGGTGCTGGCGCTGCGCCTCTTCGGCGATGGCATCGGGCTGGGCGGGATGGCCCTCGGCTTCGCCTTCTATTTCTGCATGTACAGCGTCATGGTCTTCTTCAACTGCGCCCTCGTCGGCGCCGCCATGATCCGGCTGGAGGGCGGGGACCCCACGCTGTCCGACGGCTTCGCCGCCGCGCGCTCGCGCCTGGGTGCGATCCTCGGCTACGCCGCCATCGCCGCCACCGTGGGCGTGCTGCTGCAGGCGATGAAGGGCAAGGACAACAACGTGCTGGTGCGCCTGGCCGGCAGCGGCCTGGGCCTGGCCTGGACGCTGGCGACCTTCCTGGTGGTGCCGGTCCTGGTCAGCCGCGACATCGGCCCGGTCGCTGCCCTCAGGCAGAGCGTCGCCCTGCTGCGGCGCACCTGG